>RGVM01000110.1 GCA_010027295.1 Chitinophagia bacterium | reverse complement strand
CGATGCGCTGGTGGTGTCGCTCGACCCTTTCATGGACAGGCTGAACGCCTTCTCCTTCGGGATGAGTCCGTTCGGTGTGCAGCGCGAGGGCCTGATCGTGAACGGGGGCGTCGCCAACGAGGATCTGAGCCTCTCGTGGGACAACAAGTGGTACGGCCAGTCGGTGATCCATGCCGACCATTGGAGCACCGAGATGGCCATCCCCTGGAGCACGCTCCGCTTCCGGAACGGCTCGGACAGATGGCTCGTGAACTTCTACCATATCGACAGCCACAATGCGGAGCGTTCCGGCTGGTCGCGCGTCCCCAACCAGTACGGGATGATATCGCTGGCCTTCACCCGGCCGCTGGTCTTCGAGACGCCCCTGCGGAAGAAGGGCCCCAACCTGTCACTGATCCCATACGCATCCTCCTCGATGGTGCGCAGGCCGGTGAAGCCGGGCCCCGACAACAGCGACTACACCACCCGGACGGGTGGTTCTTTAGGCGGTGACATGAAAGTCGGTCTCGGTCCCTCGCTGAACGCCGACATCACCTTCAACCCCGATTTCTCCCAGGTGGAGGTCGACAACCAGGTCACCAACCTGGACCGCTTCGAGATCCTTTTCCCCGAGAAGCGGCAGTTCTTCCTGGAGAACGGCGACCTGTTCGCCAACTTCGGTGTAGAGGGCATCCGTCCCTTCTTCTCCCGCCGCATTGGCATCACACGAGACCCGGGGACTGGACAGAACATCCAGAACAAGATCGACGCGGGACTGCGCATCAGCGGCAAGCTGGGTGACAAGAATCGTGTCGGGCTGCTGCAGATGCGGGCCGCGGCCGTCGACTCCATCGGCCAGCCGGCACAGGACTTCACCGTGCTGGCCTTCCAGCGCAAGCTGCAGGCCCGTTCGGGACTTGGATTCATCTTCACCAACAAGGAGTCGGCCGGAACGGACGACTTCAACCGCGTCGCCGGCGTCGACTACATCCTCGGATCGAAGAACAACGCCTGGAACGGGAAGCTCTTCACGATGATGTCCTTCGACCCGGTGAAGACCCGCCGGAATGCAGCTTCCGGGGCACTGATCACCTACAACAAACGCGACGTTGAGTTCCGGCAGCGGGTGTTCCAGATCGGCGAATCCTTCAACCCCGAAGTGGGATATCTGCGCCGAGGCGGCTATTCCCGTCTTGCCGGTGACGTGTGGTGGAAGTTCTACCCAGGTGCCGCCTCCCGCATCAACCGGCACGGGCCCATGCTCGACTACGACGTGACGGTCTTCCCTCAGATCGGGGTTACCGACTATGACGTCAATTTCCTCTACAATCTGCAGTGGAAGAACTACGCCAGCCTCAGGCTGCGTTTCCGGCGCGATTTCACGAAGCTGACAGACGACTTCGACCCCACCAACACAGGCGGTGCCAAACTGCTGGCGGGAAGCTCCTTTGTGTACTACTCCATGATAGGGATGTTGATGACGGACCAGCGGAAGCGACTGGCCGGCAACCTACAGTGGCGCACCGGCGGCTATTTCAACGGGACGCGCCATGGTATTGAAGGCGAGCTGGGATGGCGCTTCCAGCCTTTCGGAAGTATCGGCAGCGTGTTCACCTACAACCGTCTCCGCTTCCCCCAGCCCTACCGCAGCCTCGACCTGGTGCTGCTCGGACCCAAGCTAGACGTCACGCTGAGTCGCTCCGTGTTCTTCTCGGCCCTTGCTCAATACAACAACCAGATCCGCAACGTGAACCTGAACCTTCGGTTTCAGTGGAGGTTCGCGCCGGTGTCCGACCTCTTCATCGTGTACACCGACAATTACTATTCGGAGGGTTTCAACTCCAAGGGTGGCGCGCTGGTGCTCAAGGCCACCTATTGGTTGAACATGTGATGCGTCAGGCGGGCGAAAGGCCTGCCAGGCCTCGTACGGCCTCCCACACTCCTTTGTCGACGGGGATGCCCTTCTTCAGGTTCTCGGCCCTCGTGAGAAGGGTACGCTCCCCCGGGTATCGTACCGCATTCCCTTCGTGGGCGGGTACGGCCGCGTGGAGTTGCCGGACCGTACCCTCGACGGCCTCCCGGATGTATTCCGCGGAATGGTGGCGCTGCGGGTCGAAGGCCATGAACACCTGGCAGCAGCTGCCGCAGCTGCCTTTCCCGAGCCTGTCCACTTCCGCCGTGGTACGGCCACCCGAGAGGATGGCTGCGACCAGGTCGAGCATCACGGCCATGCCCGATCCTTTCCAGAAGCCGGTGGGAAGGATGCGGCGGGTGGCCTCGATGGCGGCTGGATCGTCTGTAAGTTCACCC
Organism: Chitinophagia bacterium; assembly: GCA_010027295.1. Lineage (GTDB taxonomy): Bacteria > Bacteroidota > Bacteroidia > Chitinophagales > Chitinophagaceae > Pollutibacter. The sequence goes on along the minus strand of RGVM01000110.1, from coordinate 5,451 downwards.
TCCGCGTCGAAGCCTCCGGGATAAGGGAGGCGCTCGCCCTTCAGCCGGGTGACCTGGAGCCGGCCGTAGGAGTACTGAGACATGGCCATGTCGAGCACCAGGTGACCGTCCTTCCGGGGCACGGCGACGATGAAGGGGTTGTTGCCGATGCATTCGGAGCGGGCGCCCCAGGCCGGCATGCAGGACTCGGTGTTGGTCCAGCAGATGGCCATGCAGCCCGCTTCGGCAGCCTGCCAGCCGTACGTTCCGCCGCGCATCCAGTGCGTCGTGTTGCGCAGGGCCAGGATGGCCATGCCGTCGCGCTTCGCGAGCTCGGTGGCCCGCTCCATGGCACGAACGGCGTTGAGGACGCCGGGGCCTAAGTTGCCGTCCCATATTTCAAGGGCGCCGAGCGACTGCACCGGTACGGCTTCGGCGTCCACGTCCACCCACCTCCGGTGAATATAGTCGATGAATCTTTCGACGCGGTTCAGTCCATGCGAGTTGACGCCGTCGAGGCTGGACTCCGCATGGATGCGGGCGCAGGCGGCCGCCTTGTCGGGCCGCATGCCGGCTCTTTCGAACGCGCTGCGGATGGTCTCCCAGAGTTCTTCAAATGCGATGCGGGGCATGTCCATGCTTGGCGGTTGGGTTGGGGGGTCATTTCGGCCTGACGACCTGCCAGAAGGCGGGCTTCGGTTGCAGTGACTCGTCGAATAGCAGCGGGTGGTCCTTGCGGCCACGTATGGGCCAGTCGTCGAGCCAGCTGTGGCGGTCGGTGATGTTCCAGAATGTCACCGCGTCGATCCGTGAGGCGTATTTTCGAAAGAGACGGAAGGCCATGCCATAAAGCTCTTCCTGTGCGCGGGACTTCTCCGGCGTCATCCTGTCATCGCTGTCCGAGGGCCGTTTCTCGCGTCGTTCGGGTTCGCCCGGCCATATCGACACATCGAGTTCCGTGATGTGGATGGGCAGGCCCAGGGAAGCGTAATCTCGAAGGGCGGCTTCAAGTTCTTCTTCCTTAGGACCGTAGATCGACCAATGGCATTGCATCCCTACGCCATGGATGGGCACGCCTTTCTGTTTTAGTTCGTTCACCAGCCGCAGGATCTTGCCGCGTTTGACCGGGTCCGTCTCCCGGTAGTCGTTGTAGAAGAGCAGGGCGCCGGGGTCGGCCTCGTGAGCCCAGCGGAAGGCCATTTCGATGTATTCGGGTCCGATGATCTCCAGGAAGGGGGTGGGTGTGAGGTACCTGTCCTTTTCGTCGCTGACGGCCTCGTTGACGACATCCCAGGCGTAGGCCCTTCCGCGGTATCGACCGGCGACGGTGAGGATGTGGTCCCTCAGGCGCTGCATGAGCAGTTCCCGGGAAGCCGGTCGCCCGTCGGGTCCGCGGAACATCCAGTCGGCCGCCTGCTTGTGCCAGAGCAGGGTGTGGCCCCGGAACCCCAGCCCGTGCCTTGTGGCGAAGTCCGCGATGGAGTCGGCGCCGGAGAAATCGTACCTGTCCTCAGCCGGATGCACGGGTCCCATCTTCAGTACGTTCTCCGTGGTGACGCTGTTGAAATGCCGGAGGAGGACGGCGGATTCCTCGGAAACAATGTTCGCCTGGGACATGGAGGCGCCGACGAGGAACTTCTTGCGGAAGACACGTCTCAGCGAGGGCGGGTCGTTCCGTCCGATGAGGCAGGAACCCAGAGACAGGGTGCAGACTGCGAGCAGGATGGAGCTTGTGCGGTGCATGGCACGTTTGTGGGGTTCTCTGCCCCGTCTGGGCATCGGGTATGAATATACGAACGGCCCGCGATTCGCCGTGTACAGGGCGTGTCGCGGGCCGTCGGATGCCTTCTCTGATGGGTGTCAGTAGGGGGTGTGGTAGCGACCCACCTTGCGGCGGTAGTAGTCCGAGAAGAGGCTGTAGGCCATGGTGAGTTCCAGGGCTCGGTTTACGACCGAGCCGCCGGCGGAGCCGGAGATGTTGACATCGCTGCTGAGGCCGATGTCGATGTTGCCGAAGGTGTAGCCTACGCTCGGCGCGATGGCGCCCGAGGAGCGGTAGTAGGCCCCCAGGTGCAGCATCTGCAGCGTGTTGGGGTCGTTCTCCGCCATGATGATGCCCAGCATCGCGCCTGCGTAGATGATGCTGCGCTTGTGGATGATCATGTTCATCGCGGAAGCCTGGATGCTCAGCCGGTCGGACAGTGTCGCGCTGAGGTAGGCATGGGCGGAATAGCGGGGGAACACGACCTGCTTGGGGTCGTTGTAGAAGCTCTTGGCGAAGGTCGCGAAGCGGTAGCCGGAGATGCCTGCGTCGAAGTAGACGTTGTCACTCTCGAAAGTGTACATGAGTCCGGCCGTCGCGGAGGTGTAGAACGTGCCGTTGCGCATCGACGACTCACCCGATGGCAGGGACAGGTCGAAGCCGGAACTGCCGATCTGCCGGTCGAAGGTCAGCAGCGAGAAGTCTACCCGCGTGTTGTTGCCGACGATGCCGATGCCGAGGGCCAGGCCGCTGCCGTTTGCGTCCAGGGCGAAGTGGTAGGAGCCGTTGAGGCTGTAGTGGTTGCTCTTGTAGAGTCCCTCCATTGCCTTGTCGGAGATGAACATGGCGCCTATGCCGAAGTAGTTCTTCTCGTCGATCTCGCGGAGCTTGCCGTCGAGAGTGATCGACTGTGTGTTGTACATGGTGCTCTTCCCCAGCCACTGGCTGCGGGCGTTGCCGAGGACGCGGAGGTCAGTGCCGGCACGACCCGCCAGGGCGGGGCTGATGTTCAGCGGGTCGGAGTTGAACTGCATGTAGGCGGGTTCCTGCGCCCGCAGCGTCGATGCCGACAGGGCGCAGAGAAGGAGGCAGTGGCGGATGGCTTGGGTCATGTCGGTGGTTCCTTTCATCGTATGAGCAATATGTTCCCTTCCCTGAGGACGGTGTTCCCCTTGAAGTCGACGCCACGCGCCACCCAGTGGTAGACCTCCATCGGGAGTTCCGTGTTCTTGTACTTCCCGTTCCAGCCGAGAGCCGGGTTGCGTGTCTCGAAGACGAGCCTTCCGTACCTGTCGAAGATGCGGAAGAACTCGAGCTGGCGGAGGCCGGCGGGGTAGGCGAAGGCCAGGTCGTTCATCCCGTCGCCGTTGGGGCTGAATGCCTTCGGCACCAGTACGTCGACCATGGCCGAGTCGAAGACCATCACCTTGAGGGTGTCGGTGGTGACGCATCCCTCCGTGGAGATGAGGTCCACATAGTATACCTGCGTCCTGTTGTAGGTGAAGACGGGGCTCTTGACGTTGTACGCGTCGAGACCCCAGGCCGGCTTCCAGTCGTAGCGGTAGGTGATGCCCTCGAAGGACCTCGCGTTGAGCTGCACGGGGCGGTTGGCGTTGGTGGTTGCGGTGGCGAGATAGGCCGGCTTGATGGGGGCGGCGATGTTGATCAGGCTGTCCTTGGTGATGGCGTACTGGCAGGTGCCGATGGTGGCGCCCAGGCTGATCTTCTTGAGTCCGGGTTTTTTGAACGTCACCATCGCGTTGAAGCTGGTGGACGAGTCCTCTCCGTTGAAGTTCCACTTCCAGCGGGTGTTGCTGGCGAAGGAGGTGTCGGAGAGGTTGAGGAACTGCTTGGGCGAGCCGATGCAGTTGATGGGGTCGTTGGTGAAGCGGAGCGTCCAGTTGCGCAGGTCGAACATGCGCACACTGTTGAGCGACATGTTGATGCATCCGTTCTGGTCGGTGATCCGGGCCTTGTAGACGCCGGAGAAGAAGGCCTCGAAGTTGACCGCGCCCGCACCTGCGATGGCCGTGTCGTTGCGGAACCACTGGTACGACTTGCCGACGGCGTTGACCACCAGGGGCCTCGACTGTCCGAGGCAGATGAGGGTGCCCTGCGGCGCCAGGACCGAATCCATCGGCAGCGGGTGGATCTTCATCGTGTACTCCGCCACCGGGGCGCCGTTGGCGGGGATGTTGCTGCAGAACGCGTCGCTGACCGACATGACGCGGATGTTGTAGTTGGGCGCAGCGGGCCAGGATGTCTGCAGGAGGTTGTAGACAGGCTGGTTGATGGCGGACACCTGGTTGAGCGTGTTGTCCTTGTTGTCGATGTAGTTGATCGTCCATGGCCCCGAGCCGGTGAAACGGAGCTGGATGGAGTCGGAGACGTTCTGGCAGACGCCGGCGTTGCCGGAGATGCGGACGCCCGGTGTCGGGTTGACGTTGACGCGGAGTCGGAAGACGCGTCCGGTGCAGCCGTTGGTGCTGGGCGTCACGAGATAGCTCGACTGCACGATGCTCGTACTGGTGTTGCGCAGGGTCTGCATCACGCCGGACATCCAGGTCGAGTCGTTGTTGGTATAGCCCGACAGGGACGCTGACGGGTTCGTCTCGGCGAAGGCCCAGCGGTAGGTGGTGCCCGCCGGTACGCCAGTGGGGGCGAAGTTCAGCGGCTTGTTGTTGCAGGCGTTGGCGAACTGGTCGCCCACCAGTGAGGCGGGCTTCACGCTGACCAGCACGTTGAAGGGCTGCAGGGCGCAGAGCGGGTTGGAGGGCCGTATGTTATAGACGGCCAGCGCGTCCACGTTGGTGATGTTGACAAGGCTGTCATAGACCATGGTGGCCGGTACCGTGGCGGCACGGAAGCTGGTGAGGGCGTTGAGCGGCACGACCGTGGGCACGTCCCAGGTGTAGGTGGTGCGGAGCGGCAGGATGTCGGTCGGCAGGCTGAAGGCGGTGCCGCTGCAGATGGTGACTTTCTGGTCGGGCACGACGGGGGCCGGGTTGACGACGAAGGTGACGTACTGCATGCTGTCGGTGCATCCGTTGAAGGATGTCCTGTAGCGGTAGGTCACGGTGACCGGATAGATCGTCGAGTCTATGAGGGTCTCGTTGATGGAGAAAGTACCCTTGGCGGCCGGGTTGGCGAGCCCGGGGACGGCGTCGCGCGTCCATGAGAACAGCGTCCTCGGCGTCTTGCTGGTGGGGATGTAGCTGAAGGGCGTGCCGCTGCAGACATAGGGCAGGTTCGTGGGGCTGCTCAGCACGGGCACGGGGTTGACGACCACCGACAGCTTGAAGGGATTGCCCAGGCAGCCCCCGCTGGCGGCTCCGGGGATGATGGGCACGATGGTGTACTGGGCCACGCTCTGCGTGTCGGCCAGGTTGGTGATCTTGCCGCTGATGGAGGGAAGCGGCACGATCTTGTTCTCGGTGCCCCCAATCAGTCCGTTCGGCATCTGCGGGGCGTTCCAGAGGAACACGGCGTTCACCTGGTTGGGCGGGACGATGTTGAAGTCGCGGCCCGTGCAGACCTCCTGCGTCTGGTCGTTGAGTGTCAGCACCGGGTTGACGATCTCATACACCGTCTGCGTGTTCGTGCAGCCGTTGGCCGTCATGGTGTAGACGTAGGGTACGCGGACGGTGTTGTAGGTCGTGTTGGTGAGTTTCTCGCTGATGCTGCCGGTGCCGCTGGTGAGCGCTTCGGCG
>RGVM01000109.1 GCA_010027295.1 Chitinophagia bacterium | reverse complement strand
CAGCCCTGCGCCCGCCATCCAGGCCGAGGCCGAACGTATGAATGATTTCCTGTCCATTGTCCTGTCGTTGCCTGTCATGCATTGTCCTGAACCGACGGTGTCACCGTTTCCTTGATAACGGTTACTGTCACTCGAAAACTTCCAGTATCGAGTGTATCTCGAGCTTCGGGACGGTCACCGAGGTCTTGCCGTCCTTGTAGCTCAGGGGGAGTTCCTTCGCACCTGGCTGGAGCAGCACCTTCTTCGGCCTTCCCTGGATATTCACCCTGATATCCGTGAGCGGCGGCAGCTGGTCGTAGCCGATGGCGTTCCGGTTCGTGTGTTCGCCGGCGACGTTGACGAGGTTGACCAGTGTCCTGCCCTTGAGCGTGTTGAGGGCCACATGGACGAGGTGTGTGCCGCTCACTTCGACCCTTCGTTCGGGTGCGAGAGCGGCGACGGCCTCGGCCAGCAGGTCGCGTATCACCGGTGTCTTGTATTCGGCATAGGCGGAGCCGGCGTCGAAGAGGACTGTGGCGATGCGTCCCTTGCCGAGATTCCGCACTATGGTGGCGGGCAGACTGTCGGCATCGGCGTAGTCGTTGGTTTTGAAGAAGGTGGAGAGCGTCCTCGCATCGGATGTCGTGGACGCCTCGAGGATGGAGGTCCGGATGCCGCCGAGCCTTCCGGCCGCCGAGACGAAGGCCAGTCTGTCCTCGACGCGTCTGTGCGATCGGAGTCCCAATTCCCCGGCGAAGAGGCCTGCCGTCTCGGAGCCGATCAGGAGCAGTCGGCCGCCATCCCGTACGTATGCCTTCAATTCGTCGAGCATGGCGGGCTCGAGTGCGCTGCATTCCGGCACGACGATCAGCGGGTAGTCGCGCATCCGGCCCTGCAGGTGGTGTTCCATGAGCAGTTCGACGGGCAGCTGGTTGTCGAGCAGTGCATAGAGCGTTGCCGGGAGTTTCCCGTGGGCACCGGGGAAGGGCGAGGACGCCTGGCTGCGGTACGTCTTCGCGGGGAAGAGGAGGGCCACTTGCGGGATGGCCCTGGCCTTGTGGCAGAAGGCCTGCCGTTGGCGGCAGAAGGCGCCTATGTCGGACAGCGCCTCCGCGACCCAGGGTTTGATGGAGAGGTCGCGGTTCTGCGTGTAATAGACCTGGATGCCGCCTCCCATGGCGATCACCTGTGCGGCCTCCTGTTTCAACTGTACGGCCGACTTGTTGCTCATGGGCATTTTGGCGCCGTTCCAGGAGAAGCCCCAGGACATGAGGTCCCACGGCTTGCCCTGGGGCGCCATTGCGCGCGCCTCGAAGGCCGAGCGGTAGACGCCGTCCTGCGGGGTGACGTCACCCGAGAGGAAGTCCACGTTGTTGCGTACCGGCTCGGGCATGTGGGAGGAATAGGACCAGTTGCTGGTGATCTGGAACTTCGGGTCGAAGGCGTGGATGGCGTCGACGTACTTGCCCATGTAGGCGCGGAACAGCTCACGCGTGTACTCGAGGTATTCGGCATAGTGCGGGTCGTCCTTCTTGCGCGGCACCTCTGAATAGCCGGTGCGGCGCCTCCATTCGGCGATGGCGGCCTCGGAATAGTCGGTCTCCACGGCCCAGCAGTCGCCGTCTATCCAGGCCCCGTCGACATGGTAGGTGCCGCTGAGTTCCTTGAGTTGCGGGATGAGGATGCTGTCGAGGTAGGGACTGAAGAAGGAGACCTTCTGGGTGTTGCGTTCGCCGGAAGGCTTCACCATGGCCCATTGCGGGTGTTGCTTGCAGACCTTGTCGTCCCAGACGCCGGAGTAGTGCATGTAGAGTCCGACGCGGTTGCGTTCCGTCACTTCGCGCCAGAGGCGGAGCGGGTCCTTCTCGAAACCTTTGACGTGGTAACCCGCCCGGGTGGGGTAGCTGGAGATGCCCGGGTGGCCCTTGCAGTCGACCTGGATGAAGTCGGGCCTCACCTTCCTGAGGAAGCTGTCGATCATCGGGTCGGTGAGCGTACGCCCGGCGTCGGTGATGTCTTCGGAGGCGTGGAGGTCGAAGTGTACGCCGAAGAAGCAGTCGCTGCGGCGCAGTTTGGCGGGTGGCTGGGCGGCTGCCTGCAGGCAGATGGCGGCGATGAGGATCGTGGGGATGGCTATTCTCATGTCGGGTTCTTGTTGAAGTGCCGGAGGTCGCGGATGCCTGGCTTCCGGCACGGGAGACCTTCAAGATACGGCTTCGGCGCTTGTCCCGCGTCGGTCATCCTATTCGCATGGCCATCGTTGTCCGGTTCGGATATCCGGGGAAATGGATATATTGTGTCATGCCTCGTGCCATCATTTTCGCATCGTCGTTGCTGTTGCCGCTCTCGACACTTGCGCAGCCCTCTCCGACACCGGTTGTGAAGGACTCGCTCTGTGTCGGCGCCTATTTCACAGAGGCGCAGGGGGCGGCCTTCCTGTCCGCGCATGTGCCATCGGACCTCGGGGCCTGGCAACTCCGTGCCGACTCCATCCGCAGCAGGATCCTCTCGGGTGCCCGTTTGGAGCGACTGCCGCCGAGGCCCGCTTCCCGTCCCGTCATCCATTCGCGGCAGGTGTTTGACGGCTACAGCGTCGAGAACGTCTATTTCGAGAGCATCGAGGGATATTATGTCACGGGCAACCTCTACCGTCCCCTGAAGCGACAGGCCACCTATGCCGGCGTGCTCGCGCCGCACGGCCATGATGGCGAGTCGGAGGGGCATTACCGCGAGCAGGTGCAGAAGCGCTGCGGCACGCTGGCCCGCATGGGTGCCGTCGTCTTCGCGTGGGACATGGTCGGTTACGGCGACTCGCGCCAGTGCGCACACCGCATTCCCGAGGCCTTCCGGCTGCAGTGCGTCAACAGCATGCGGGCTCTCGACTTCCTGCTCTCGCTGCCCGGCGTCGACAGCACCCGCATCGCCGTGACGGGCGAGTCGGGCGGGGGCACGCAGAGCTTCCTGCTGGCGGCGCTCGACCCGCGGGTGAAGGTGTCGGTCCCGGTGGTGATGGTGTCGGCGCATTTCTTCGGCGGCTGCGTCTGCGAGAGCGGACTGCCCATCCACCGCGCTGCCGGGTACCAGACCGTCAACGCCGAGATTGCGGCCCTGACGGCGCCGCGGCCTATGATGGTCGTCTCCTGCGGAGCCGACTGGACGCGCAACACCCCGCAGGTGGAATACCCCTTCCTGAAGAGCGTGTACGCGCTGTACGGCGCGACCGACAGGGTAGAGAACGTCCACCTGGCCAAGGAGCAGCATGACTACGGCCCCGGGAAGCGCGCCGCGATGTATCCCTTCCTGGCGAAGCACCTCGGGCTGGACCTGAAGCGTGTGTCGGACGCCGACGGACGTGTCGACGAGACCGCCGTCAAGGTGCTGCCGCCCGTACAGCTGGCCTCCTTCGACGCTGCACACCCGATGCCGGCGAACGCGGCCCGCGGCGACGCGGCCGTGTCGGCCCTGCTACGCTGGTGAACGGGCGGGCGTATCCAAGCGACATCCATCCAATCTTACAGACATGATACATCGTTTATTCCTTGCCGTCAGTGCGTCGCTCTTGCTCACCGGCACTGCCTCGGCGCAGAAGGTGCGTCTCGTTAAGGACCCGCAGCATCCATCGGTGCACGTGACCATCGATGGAAAGCCGTTCACGGACTTCTTCTTCCCCGACACCATCGCGAAGCCTGTCCTCTATCCGATCCATGCCCCCAACGGCACTGTGGTGACCCGCGGATTCCCCATCGCCCCCAAGGAGGGGGAGCCGACCGACCATCCGCACCACATGGGCCTCTGGCTGAACTACGGCGATGTGAACGGATTGGATTTCTGGAACAACTCATCGGCCATCCCTCCCGAGAAGCGGGGAGGATATGGGGAGATCCGCCTCGACCGCATCACGCGCATGCAAGATGGTAAGCAGGGGAAACTTTCGTATGAAGCCCGCTGGCTGGGACCCGACGGCACGAAGCACCTGCACGAGACGACAGAGTTCACCTTCGGCGAGTCGGACGGCGCCTGGTACATCGACCGCACCACCACGCTGCGGGCGGAGCGCCCGGTGCTGTTCCGCGACAACAAGGAGGGTATGCTCGGCCTCCGCGTGGCCCATGAGCTGCAGATCCCCGCGAAGGAGACGAAGAAGTACACAGACGCCAACGGCATCGTCACGACGGTGACGGCCGTGACCGACAAGGTGGCCAACGGCAACTACCTCGCCTCCAATGGCAGGCAGGGCGACGATGTGTGGAGCAGCAAGGCCTCCTGGTGCCTGATGTACGGCAAGATGGGCGCCGACTCGGTCGGCATCCTGATCATCGACCATCCCGGCAACGTGGGCTACCCGACGCACTGGCATGCCCGCGGCTACGGGCTCTTCGCCGCAAACCCCCTCGGGGTGAAGGTCTTCACCAACGGCAAGCAGGAGATGAACCACTCGCTGAAGGCGGGCGAGAGCATGACGGTTCGCTACCGGGTCGTCTTCAGCTCAGGTGCGCGCGTGCCCGATGCGGGGCGCATCGCCGCATGGGAGAAGGCCTTTGCGAAGGAGAGGGATTGAGCAGGGGGCTCATGCCCAGATACGCTACCATTCAGGGCAAGTCCTGCCTCAGGTGATCCGGTCGTTCTGGTCGATCTCCCGCACACCGCGGGCGATGCGCAGCGTCTCTACCGCGCGACGCATCTCCTCGAAGATGTGTTCCGATTCGGTAACGCCTTCCAGGCTGAAGTTCTTGAGTACGAAGTCGCTCGTGACCATCACGATGCTCCCGATGCCGACCATGCGCTGGAGTAAGGAACGGTCGAGGCGGAGGTCCTTCACCCGGTAGAGCTCCAGGTTCTTGGTGGTGCGGGAGAAGACGCCCTGGGTGATCTGCAGTCGCTGGTCGGTCAGCCGGTAGCGCGTGTATCTCAACTCCAGGTATTTTACCAGGAATAGGATTAGCCCCAGACCGAAGACGGGCAGCAGGATGACGGAGAGCACATAGGGTCCGAAGTTGTTCCAGTGGGAGGGGTTTCCCTCCCAGATGAGGTGTTCCGTGGTGAGCGGTGTCGTTGCGGTTGCCATATGCGGAAGATAATGAAAACTGTGGGAGGGACACGCGGTGGGCCGCCGGTTGCACAAACAATCGAGTCGGCGGGCCCAGGTCGCCTTGGAATCGACCCGGACCCTCCCTCGAAGCATCCGTCCTTAGGCAGCGCCTTTAAGCCATAGGACGTTCATTCGGAAGCTTATGCGTTTCATAGTAAGCTGAATATCTGGCATTGAAATCCCATTGAAGATAAAGTTGATTAGCTTGGAAGACTTCTCGTTATTTTCTTTGAATTGGATATTTCGAGTCACATACTTCATATTTAATGTTAGATTATTTTTCATCAATATGTCAGTATGGTAGCTATTATTTTTACTAAGCATGCGGAAGCTATAGGGGCCTCGACCCATCACGTCCAATACGACTTCCCTCATCCTATCCTTTGCGCGCTGCTTGGCCTTACGGAATTTCGCGTCGTTTTCCAGTCCAAGGTGTCTGGACAGTACATCGTTCTCATAGTAACCCTCCTGGAACGCCAGGATGAAACATAGGTCATTTGGATGACGTTTCTCTAGGATCTTGATACTTTTCTGAACGATTTCCCTGATTTCGAATCCTTTGAACACATCCCCCGTGAACAGGAATTCCTCACAGATATCTATTTCCTTATGGTTGTGTGTCTTGAAGTACTCCCACGACTTGTTAATCTTGTTCTTCGCCACCGTCATGAGGTAGGCGATATGGTTGTCCACATGCCAACCTCCTTTCGCAGTCGCCTTCTGTAACGCCATTTCACACATGTGTCCGATGATCTCACGGACCTCAACCTCCACCTGGAATTTTCTACATGTCCGCTCGATGTATCTTCTCAATGCATCGTACAAATCGGGATTCTTGTCTCCATACAGCCTCTCACAGAACCATTCAAATCCCAAATGATCCATGCAAATCACACCGGACTTACCACACTTGATGAAAGGAGCGGGGACGTTTTCCATTGGAACTGCGTGTTTGTTGGGCATATGGGTCTTTCTTTTATAGTTCATATTCATGTCGGTTCCAGTGAGCGGGCTCGGTCAAGAGGATGGCTGAGTCTTATGGGTTGCATCCTCCTTAGAAAAAGTTTCCGGATGGTGTTCTGCTGATCGTTCGTCCGGAATCCATGAACCTGGATTTGTTGAGGGGATGGGTTGTAGTCAAAACGTATGCCAATAAGCCATTCACGCCGACCCTCGTGAAGGTGGAGCAGGAGCGCAAACTCGTGCGGGAGGATGAAACCCCCGTCCAGAGGGCGTTTCCGCCCCTCTCACATTTGTTTTCCGACTGCTGCAAGTCCGTTTTCATTTGTTTTCCTTTCTGCTTCAAGTGTCATGAGTCGCCTGATGCAAGGTTTGTGACATCGACGATTCAATTTTTTTCGCCGGTCGCACTGGCCCGCGGAGGCAGCCATCATTGACAGGACAAAGATGGCCGGGAAACGGACGGTGTCGGGATTTGACAATATTGTCTGCATAAGGCAGATGGACCATGACCGAAATGCTGTGGTATGGATGCCTTGAATATGACCTGCAGCGGATGGCGGCACTTCCGGCACGCGGCTCGACCGGCGGAGGTCGTATCAAGGGTAGAGCAGAAAGGGTCGCATCCTGTCCGTCCAGCCATCGGCGATGCCATCGGGATGGAGGCTATTTTCCCGCATGCGTGAGAAGCTGCCTGGCTGTCCGAGCAGCCTGTCGAGATGCCCCCTGCCCGTGGGGCTCGCTTGTGTGGGATAGGGCCGTTCCATGAGCCGGTCGCCATGGACAACCTGCAGGGCCCGGAGCAGGGCGATGCCGGTACGGACGGACATGAGCCTGGCCGGGTCCGTGACCTCCGCCTCGATGGCTAGGCAATCCTCACTGGCATGAGGGCCGGTCAGGGCCCGATAGCTTGTCTGTCGAAGCTCAAGTCCTGCGCGTGCTTCGGCATCGAGCTGTCGGATTACAGCGGCGGGATCGAGCCAGGGTGCGCCGAAGCGGGTGAAGGGCTTGTCGGTCCCCCTTCCCTCGTTGATGTTGACGCCTTCCAGCAGCCCGAGGCCCGGGTAGAGGAGGGCCGTCTGCAAGGAGGGCATTGCCGGGGATGTGGGATGGAAGGTGTCGGAGAGCCGGGCATGGCCGCGCTTCATTCCGGGTACGGGGACGACATGGAGCTCCAGGGCCGGGAGGCGGGTGTGTTTGAAGTATCGGGCCAGTTCGCCGAGGGTGCAGGCATGCTTCAGGGGGATGTCCCAGCGGCCGATGAAGGAGCTGCAGCGGGTTTCATCTAGGCCCGGGCCTTCGGCCGCGTCGAGGACGGTACCGATGGGGTTGGGCCTGTCGGCGACGAAGAGGGGACGGCCCGCTGCTGCGCAGGCTTCCATGACATGGGTGAGCGTCCAGAGGTAGGTATAGAAGCGGCATCCGATGTCGGGGATGTCGAAAAGGACGGCGTCGATGTCGGCGAGCTGCTCGCTTCGGGGCGCCCATCGGTCTCCGTATAGACTGGCGACGGGCAGGCCGGTGAGCGGGTCATGTCCGTCAGGCTGCGGCGCCCCATCCTCTCCTATGGCATGGATGCCATGTTCCGGCGAGAATAGTCGTCGGATGCGGAGGCCTGCCGCGAGGAGTGCCTGCCGGGAGGGTCGGCCGTCGGCGGTGCGGGCCGCGTCATTGGTGACGAGCGCCCAGTCGGCCCGGGGGAGGCGGGAGGGGTT
>RGVM01000108.1 GCA_010027295.1 Chitinophagia bacterium | reverse complement strand
GGCGTCCTTGCCGGTGAAGTCGAGCTTCGCCTTGTTCTCGTGCAGGTAGTTGGCGCGGTTGATGCCTTCGTAGCAGGACCGCCAGGCCTCCGTCAGGTAGGCGTTCACGGGATTGACCTGGTAGTCGTCGATCTGCTGCAGTCCGATCACGTCGGTGGCGTTCTCGCCGCCGGTGACGGAGTTGTCGGATGCCACATCACCAATGACGGGGTTGGCATAGAGCCACTGCAGCGGGCTGTAGGTGCCTATGACCATCTTCCGGTAGTCGTCGGCGGTCTTGAGGTAGTCCTCGGACGTGATCTGGAAATCCTCGTGCGGGTCGTATTCCACGAACTTGCTGCAGCCGGTCCCGGTGATCACGGCCAGGGGGAGCAGGAGTGCGTATATTCTTTTTTTCATGTCCAGCATTGAAAGGTGTCAGAATTTGAGGTCGAGGCCGACGGCGTAGGAGCGTGCCTGAGGATAGGCGCCGCGGTCGAGGCCCGTGTCGAAGATGCCACCCGATATCTCGGGGTCGAAGCCGGTGTACTGCGTCAGCGTGACCAGGTTGCGGGCCTGCACGTAGAACCGGAGTCGGCCGATGCCGAGGCGCGAAAGTCCCTTCGTAGTCAGCGTATAGCCCAGCTGCAGGTTCTTCCACTTGATGAAGGAGCCATCCTCGATATACCTGTCGGAGGCGCGGGTGTTGTTGTTCGCGTCGACGAAGGTGTAGCGGGGCGTGTTGGCGTCGTTGGTACTGCCCTCGCCCGTCCAGCGGCCCAGTACGCTGCGGAACTTGTTGGTCATGGCCAGGTTGCGCTCATAGGCGCGGTACACGTCGTTGCCCACGGATGCGTATACGTAGGAGCTGAGGTCGAAGCCGCGATACTCGAGACTGAGCGACCACCCCATGGTGAAGTCGGGGAAGGGATTGCCTATCTGTGTGCGGTCGTCGGAGTTGATCACCCCATCGGCGTTGACGTCGACGAAGCGGATGTCCCCCGGCTGGGCACCCGGCTGGGCGGCATGCTTGGCGATGTCGGCGGCGTTCTGGAAGAGGCCGTCGGTCTTGTACCCGAAGAAGTACCCGGGTGCGAAGCCCTTCTCGAAGCGCGTCACACTCTGATACGGGATGCCGTAGCCGCCGCCGTTGATGAGGCCGTTGTTGGTCTCGGTGACGAGGTTGTCGGCATGGGTGTAGGTGAGGTTCGTGGAGAGGAGGAAGTCCTTCCCGAACTTGTCGGAATAGCCCAGCGTGACCTCGTAGCCGGTGGTACGTGTGGTACCGATGTTGGCCACGGGCAGCGCCGCCGTTCCGAGGTAGAGGGAAAGGGTCGGGGTAAAGAGCAGGCCGCTGATGTCTCGGCGGAAATAGTCGGCCGACAGGCTGATCCTGTCCTTCGCAAAGCGCAGGTCCAGGCCGCCGTTCAGCTGTGCCTGCTTCTCCCATTTCAGGTCGTCGTTGCGGAAGGAGGCGATGGTGGCGCCGATGGAGGTGGGCTCGTTGCCGAAGGTGTAGCCGGCGTTCTGGCCCACGTTATAGGCGTAGAGCAGCGTCGAGATCCGCTGGTACTGGGGGTTCACGTTCTCGTTGCCGGTGACGCCCCAGCTGCCGCGCAGCTTGAGGAGGTCGATGCCCTTGGCCTTGAAGAAGCCCTCGTTGGAGATGACCCACCCGAGGGAGCCGGAGAAGAAGTCGGCGAACTTGTTGTTGGCGCCGAAGGCATAGGAGCCGTCCCTGCGCACGGTCGCCGATGCCAGGTAGCGTCCGTCATGGTCGTAGTCGGCGCGACCGAAATAGGAGAGGTTCCTGCGCTCATACTGATACGAACCGACATCCAGTCCGTTGGTGGTCGCGATACCCGTCGCGGAGGATATGTCGGCGAAGGCCCAGGAGTTGAAGGGCACGTCCTGCCTCGAACCGCTGAGGTTACTGCCCGTGACCTTGGCCATGGAGAATCCTGCGACCAGGTCCAGCAGGCCTTTGCCGCCCACCGACTTGTGGTATCCTGCGAAGTTCTCGAAGGTGTAGTTGAAGTAGTGGGTGCGGTACTCGTACACGTTGTTATGCGCACCTGGCCTGGGCGTGCCGTCGGCGTACAGGGTGGAGTTGATGTGGGCGGGCCCGTAGTAGGAAAGCGGCGTGAAGGCCTTGCCGGAAACATCCGTGTTCGTGTACCCGAATCGGGAGGTGAGCTTCAGGTCCTTGATCGGCTCGTATTGCAACTCCAGCTTGCCATATAGTTTGTTCGTAAGCCCCTGGTTGTAGCTGTCCTTCAGCTGCGTCAGCGGGTTCACGATCTCGGAGAGTATCCGTGGACTCGTACTGTAAGTGCCGTAGGTGCCCGGCGCGTTGTTCAGTACCGGCAGCGTCGGGTCGAAGTTCAGCGCATTGGAAAGGACCGAGTTGATGGCGTTCTCGGGGATGCCCGAATTGCGGATGTTGGTATAGGTGGTGTTGGTCGTGAACTTCAGCTTGGAGGTCAGGTCGAAGACCAGGTTGGCCGTACCGTTGAGGCGGTTGAAGTACGACTTGTCGCCGCCTCCCACGATGCCTTCCTGTGACAGGTAGCCGCCGGACAGGAAATAGGAGACACGATCGCTCCCGCCCCGGGCAGCCACTGTATGGGTCTGCATTGGCGACCGCTTGAAGATCTGGCTCTGCCAGTCGGTTCCGACTCCCAGCCCGCCGATGTTCTCGAAGACGAGCTTCCCGCCCGAGACCATGCTGCCCTCGTTGAGGATGGAGGCGTATTCCGTCGCATTCAGCACCCCGACCTGGTTGAGCACTTCCTGCATGGCGTAGTTCCCGCTGTAGCTGAACTCCGTCTTCTGGTTCCTGCGGCCGCTCTTGGTGGTGACGACGATCACGCCGTTGCCGCCCTTCACCCCGTAGATTGCGGTGGCCGCGGCGTCCTTGAGGACGTTCATGGACTCGATATCGGCAGGATTGATGCTGTTCAGATCGTCCAGTGTCTGGATGGATCCGTCCACCACCACGACGGGGTCGGTGCCCGTGTAGGAGGGGATGCCCCGGATGAGCACCGTCGGCTTCACGCCGGGGGATCCCGTGGAGACGACCGTCACGCCCGATGCCCTGCCCTGGAGGGCGTCTTCGGCCCTTACGGGCTTCAGCTTCTCGATCTCGGACCCCTTGACGGTGGAGATGGCTCCCGACACCCGCGTGACGCGCTGGACGCCATATCCAACGACCACAACGTCCTCGAGATTCGTCTCCGCCGGCTTGAGGGTGAACCTGAGAGGACCCTGGGTGACAGCCAGCTCCGCCGGCTCGTAGCCGACCGATGTGGCGGTCAGGAATCGGATGTCAGGACCTACGGAGATCGTAAACCATCCCGACTCGTCGGTTGAAGTGCCCGTCCTGCCACCCACCACACGGACGGATGCCTTGGCCAGCGGCTTTCCCGAAAGGTCCGACACGGTACCTGTCACCTGTCGCATCTGTGCCTGTGCCGACAGGATGCCGAACAACAGGACCAAAAGGACCTGCCCTCGATACATAGGAATTCTCATCATGCAATTGTTTTGATTCGAACCATCATTTGGCGGCTGCAATGTTATATATCCTCGGGATGAATGATGAGATAACCACTACATCACGACTACATCAGCAATCGTTTGCATATTGATTATCAATGACAATCCATTACATCCGAATTACATCATGTCAAAGACAATCCTATCTTTGTTTAGACAAAAGACATGCGACGACCAATGTCATTCCACAGGCCGGGAAAGGGGGGATACCGCCTTTCGCGGGGTGTTCTGCTCGCATTCGTAGTGGGTCTGACCAGTTTCCATGCCTGGGGGCAGAACACGATCGGCATCCCCCGGATCGCCAATTTCAGCAAAGAGACCTATCGGGGAGGCACCCAGGTCTGGGACATGGGGCAGGACTCCTCCGGACGGATGTATTTCGCCAACGCGGAGGGACTGCTGTCATACGACGGGGGGTTCTGGAAGCTGCATCCCCTCCCCAATCGCACCAACCTGCGGTCGCTCGCCATCAGTCGGGAGGGAAGGATATACGTCGGCGGTCAGGGGGAACTGGGATTCTTCCGGGCGGATGGGGCCGGAAAGCTCCGGTACTCATCGCTGCTGCCATTGCTGCCGACATCCCAGAGGAGCTTTGCAGACATCTGGGATATCGAGTTGATGGGGGAGTCAGTCTACTTCAGGGTATCCGAAAGGGTGATACTGGAGTATCGCGACGGTGGCTTCGCCATATACCCCGCCGCCAGCGCCTGGCTGCACCTGCAACAGGCGGGTGGAAGGCTCTTCGCACAGGACCGCGACAGGGGTCTGTTCGTACTCAAGGGGCAGCGATGGTTCCCGCTGGGGCAGGCCGGACTCCTGAGCGACCGGGTCGTGGCCGGCATTCTCTCCTCGAAGGGAGAGACCCCGCTACTCCTGACGACCGACGCCCGGGCCTTCCGGATACGAAACGACAGCCTCATGCCGGCTCCCGGATGGCAGGGACAGGCGGCAGGGGAACGCATCTTCCGGGCCTTCGCCATGGGATCTGACGCCATCGCATTCGCCACCGTCTCCAAAGGCTGCGTCGTCACCGACCGGAACGGCAGTTTCATCCAGCGCATCTCCCGTGCCGAAGGACTTCAGGACAACAACGTCATCAGCATCTTCCCCGACCGGCAAGGCAACCTCTGGACAGGCCTCAACAACGGCATCAGCTGCATAAGCTACGATGCCGCCATCAAGTACATCACGCCGAACCCGGAGAACGAGCTGTCCGTCTACTCCGCACGCATCATCGACCGCCACCTCTACCTCGGCACGTCCGATGGCGTCTTTCATGCGATGCTTCAAAATGAACGACCGGAACTCTCATTCTCCAGGTCGGTCTTCCGGATGGTCGGACAGACCGAGGGGCAGACCTGGCGGCTCGACGAACTCAACGGCTCCCTGCTGGTTGCCCACACGCGTGGCATCTTCAGCCTGACGCCGGGACAGGAGACCATACGCCGCATCAGCAAGGATGCCGGATGGAACTTCGTGCCGACAAGCCCCGTCAGTCCCTCGCCCGACATCCTGGCCGGCACCTACGCCGGCCTGAAACACATCGTTTATGATGGGCGCGGCTTCACGGATAAAGGGAACCTGAAGGGCACCTACGAGTCACTCCGATTCCTCACGCTGGACAACGATGGCATCCTCTGGGCCTCCCACCCCTATCGCGGCATATACCGGATTCGACCCGACCTGACCAATGGCAGCTACACGGCAGAGCTGATGACGGAGTCGAGGGGACTCCCCTCGGCCCTGGGCAACCATGTCTACAAGGTGCGCAACAGGCCCGTGTTCGGAACGCAGAAGGGCGTCTACGCATTCGAATCCGGCACAGGCCGGTTCCAGAGGTCGGCCTTTTTCGACAGTCTGCTGGGCACCCGGGAGGTGCGCTACATGCAGGAGGATGAAAAGGGCCGCATCTGGTTCTGTTCGGGTAAGAGGATCGGCATCATATATCCCGACATGGCCACGGGACGGATGCAGGTTCGGATGGTGCCCGAACTCGACGGAAGGGTTCTCTCCGGCTTCGAGAACGTATACCCCTATGATGACCGGAACGTGTTCATCGCCTCTGAGAAGGGCATGGTGCACCTGGATCTCCTGAAATACCTGCAGGGTGGCCGGCGGCCAAAGCCCATCCTCAGTCGGGCAGTGGCTCTTGGGCCTCACGACAGCATCCTCTACGATGGGCATGCACCTCCTCGCGATGCGGATGACAACACTAACGCAGACCAGCCCTCCCTGCCCTCCGACTTCGACGCCTTCCACTTCGAATACGCCTCACCCTCCTTCGAAGCGCCCGAGACCGTCGAATACAGCTACCTCCTGGAAGGATACGACAGGGATTGGAGCGAATGGTCCGCCCGCAACCAGAAGGACTACACCAACCTGTCCGCGGGCAATTACCTCTTCCGTATACGGACGCGCCACGTTTCCGGACAGACCCTGGAGGGGGACGGATTCGCCTTCACCATCCAACCGGCCTGGTACGCCGGTTTCTGGGCCAGACTGCTCTATCTGATCGGTGGCATCCTGGCCGGCTTCGGCCTGCACCGCTACCAACGGATGCGACTCGATAGGCAACGCAGGCTTTTCGAAGAGGAACAGCGGCGGATGCTGGTACACCACCAGCTGGAAATCGAAAAGAACGAGAAAGAAATCATCCGCCTGCAGAACGAAAAGCTGGAACAGGAAATCCTCCTAAAGAACCGCGAACTGGCGGACACGTCCATGCACCTCGTGGAGCGTAACGAGGCCCTTGTAAAAGTGAAGGACTCCCTGCAAAGGCTCTACCGACACAAGCAGGGCGACCACGACATCAAAAGGACCCTCCAGCTCATCGGTGAGATCGAACGGAACGACGAGAGCTGGAACCGCTTCGCAAGCCATTACGACGAGATCAATGGCAACTTCATGCGGAACCTCAGACAGGCCTTCCCCAAACTCACCGTCACCGACCTGAAACTCTGCACCTACCTGGAACTCAACCTCTCCTCCAAGGAGATCGCACAACTGGCGAACATCTCCGTCAGGGGTGTCGAGATCGCACGCTACCGGCTGCGCCGAAAACTCGGCCTGGGCACGGAAGTGTCTCTGCCGGAATTCCTCGAAAAGTTCAAGAAGGCCTGACATCGACGAACGCCATCCAATAAAGGCCCAACCTGCGGATGGTCCAGCATCAGCGGACCGCACGCAACCGCAGCAGCCGGACGCCGTGATGCGGTATCGAGAGCTGCATCCCGCCCTTCACCTCGCCCAAGTCCTTTTGCCGCCACAAGTCACGCAACATCCATCGCCCCGACAGCCCAAATTCGGCCGGTCTGAACATATGATCGGCCGGAACCTCGTTACCCCATCGGAAATAGCTTTGCGGAGTCTTCCCGTATCCGGCGGTATGGAAAAGCCCCAAGACCCAGGAGCCGTCCGACATCGGCTTGAGCCAGGTCTGCACGCCGAGGGTATCGGAGATCAGCCTGGCCGGGCGCCCCAGGGTATCCTGGTCGACGGCGATGACCTCGTCGTTGGTGAGAAGCCCCAGGGTGAAGGCGTCGAGCTGCTCCACGGGGCAACCGATGAGCATCGGCGCGGACAACAGCGCGAAAAGACTGACATGGCTGTACTGCTCGTCGGGCGTGAGCCGCGTGGGATGCATCTCCGGACCGATGCTGACATTGCCGAGGATCATCATGTCGGGGTCGCTCCAATGGCCGGGTCCCGCGAAGGGCCCCCACCGGTCGAGCGTGAAGGTGTTCATGTAGAGACTGTGCCAGCTGTCGCGGATGTCGGGACCTGTGCGGTACATGTTGGATGTCCGGGCCCAGTCGAGCACTTTGTCGAATGGTGCGATGTTGGACAGGCTGAGTACGATATCCCGTCCCGAGCTTCGCAGGGCACCGAACATCCGCTCCGCGGAGGTGACGTCCATCCGCCAGTCGTATTTGAGGAAGTCGAACCCCCAGGCCGCCATCTGCCGGGCGTCGACCTCCTCGAAGCGGTGGGGGCCGATGCGCATGAAGGGCTGTCGGTCCTTCGAAATCATCTCGTGGGTCTCGCCACCCTCCGGGTGGTCGGAGGATCCGCCGGGATATCCCGCGTAGGTCGACACGTAGGGTGTCGAATAGATGCCCGCCTTGAGGCCCATCGCATGGATGGAGTCGACCATGCCCGCGATGTCGGGGAACTTGGCATTGGGCTGCAGCGCATGCGTGGGACCGTCCCGGACGCCCTGCCAGGTG
>RGVM01000107.1 GCA_010027295.1 Chitinophagia bacterium | reverse complement strand
CGACGGCGTTAGTGAACTGTGCCGAGAGCGAGCGCCACATCGGAACCCACTGGATGTCGCGTCCATTGCGCAGGTCGTCGTTGAGCATGCGAAGTATGGGCTCGTTGACGGTGCGGGTACCCACCTCCTTGGAGGAGACGATATGCGCATCGGGACAGCGTTCCAGCACCTCGTCGAGGTTGTGGTAGCCGCCGCAGGAGCCCAGTATGACGACCCGGGCGGAGGCCGGCAACTGAGCCAGGGTGTACTTGAGGTGGTAGCTATGACCGCGGTGGATGACGACCGTCGGGGCCAGACCCTGTGACTCGAGGTGCTCCAGCAGATGGGCCTGTGCCTGTGCGTCGGGATCGTCGCCGCCCGAATTGTCGAGCGGCAGGTTTGCGTAGATGACCACCTTTTGACCCTTCAGTGAGCGTATCTCAACCCACTCCTTGGTGCGGATGACCGACCAGTCAACCTTCGAGGTGAAGAGCGACATGAAATTGGTGAAGGACTCCATCCCGTCCTCGTCGCCGTAAAAGAAGACGAGCTGCACGACACGCCCGCCCGTATCGCTCAACTGGCGGTGTTCAACACGGTAGACGGGCGGGATTCCCAGGCGCGCCGAGAGGTCGACGGTACTGTCGGTGGAAGACCGGAAGATGGTCTGCAGGATGTCGTAAATGACGAAGCTCCGCCGGTCGGCGCTGCGGCGGCTCCGCTCTCGACTGGACTCGATCTCCCGGTCGATCAGCCTACGCACAGTGGGCGTCGTGATGCTGCCGTACGAGTCGGCCACGTCCACAGCCTCCTCGAGGCCGCCGGTCCGATCGAGACCTCGTGCGAAGGCGATCATCAGGCGCTGGGCGTTGCTGTCAGGCATCGTGGACAGGAAATGGTCGAGCCGGTTGAAGCCCGCCGCCATCTTCACGAACTTCTTGAAGCGGTCGAAGCGCACAGACAGCAGCAGCGTATCGCCCGCCGGTGTACGCATGCGCTCCATCATGCGGTTGTATACGCCGCGGTAGCTCGAGGTGTAGATGATGTCCTCGCCCAGCACGATCAGGTAGTAGAGTTCCCTTGGCGTCAGCGGCTCCAGGATGCGGAAGCGCGCTGGGTCAGGCTCGTCGTGCAGGGCATTGATGGTGTTGATAAAGACATCATCGGCCTTTCGCTTCATCATGCGGGGAAGCTCGAGGGCCGCCATCGGGGTGTCACCGCCCCGCATGCGGTCGAGGTAGGCTATCTGTGTGCCCACCATCAGCCGGAAATAGCGAATGCTGTCCTTCATGGCCTCCTCGATCTGGTCGAGGGTGAGTCGGCCGTTGACGACCTCGTCGATGAACGGGAAAAGGAGGCGTCCGCCCGAGCGTGAAGACACTTCGGTGATGACCCTTACCAGCGGGTCGCGCTGACGATGGATCAGCTGGCCGAGACGTGTGCCTACGGCCGCCGCATGGTCGTAGAAGGTGTTGGGGTAGCTCCTGGCGCTGAGGGCAATGAGGCTGTCGGCAAAAGGCTGGTCGGAGAACTCCACGATGCGGTCAAGTATGCGCTCGGGGTTCAGCGTGCAGAACTTCAGGAAGACGGAGTTACGCGCTTCCAGGTAGCCGGGGGTGTCGTAGAAAACCGAGTTGGGGAGCAGGAAGAGGATGTTGCCGACGGGCAAGGGTAGCGACGGTGCCAGCGTGGCGATGGAGCGCCCAGCAGAGTCGGCGCTGACTACCGCCTCGAAGGCGCCGAAAAGCAGCGGACCCTGCTCGGGGGGGATGCGACCCGCCTGCGTCTCCGACAGGAAGTCCGCAAGCATGTGCTCTAATCCCGTCAGGTATTTCACCTTGCGCCGATGGTCGAGCGACGAGCCCGCCTCGAGGGAGTCCTGCAGCACGTCCACACGCCGCGTGTACACGTCGGTCAGCAGGAGATCCACCTCCCTGTCGCCCGTAAGCGCGAGTTCGGTATCGGCCTTACCGTCGGACGCCAGCAGACGGACCTGCAGCGCGTCGATGTCCTCGTGCAACTTCTGCCTCCGGATGTCGATATGCAGGCGAGTGGTGTCTGCCGCGGTAACGGCCTCCGAGGAAAGGAATAACAGCAAAAAAGGCAGGCACAGGCGGAGTGAGGCGTTGAACATGGTCCAAAAATAACCCTTCCGTCCGAATGCCGGAATCACACCGGCCGTTACCCCGCCGTCCGCTTAACAATTAAATAATGGCTACGAGGGCTGCGTCTTGGGGACCGGCCATACTTTTGCGCAAACCAAAGGTCCCGGATGGATCCCAAGGGAATAAAGGTCCTGGTGGCGGATGACGAGCCCGACATTCTCGAGATTGTACGATACAACCTTGAAGCGGAGGGCTACGAGGTCTTCACCGCCTCCAACGGAGAGGAGGCCCTGACCCGGGCGAGGGCGCTGAAGCCCGACCTGGTCATCCTCGACGTGATGATGCCCCACCGGACGGGCATGGACGTCTGCCGCAACCTCCGCTCCGATGCGGCCTTCCACAACACCCTCATCCTCATGCTCACGGCGCTCAACGACGAACTCTCGCAGGTGCGCGGCCTCGAGTACGGCGCCGACGACTACGTGAGCAAGCCTGTCAGCCCAAGGGTGCTCGTCAGCCGCGTCAACGCCCTACTGCGCCGAAGGGTCAGACCCGCCGAAGACACGCCGCTGCAGTTTGGCGAACTCAGGATCGACCCCGGCCAGTACAGCGTCCAGCACCGTGGACAGTCCATCCCCCTCGCCAAGAAGGAATTCGAACTGCTCTACCTACTCGCCTCCCGTGCCGGGAGGGTCTTCCTTCGCAACGAGATCCTCAGCCAGGTCTGGGGCGCCGACGTCATCGTGGGCGACCGCACCATCGACGTGCATATCCGAAAAATTCGTCAGAAGCTGGGGTTCGACTGCATCCGCACCGTCAAAGGCGTCGGGTACAAGTTCGAGTTGTGACGTACTTTACATGCAACGGGCGCACGAGAAAAAGCCCATACGAAGAAGGATGCAGATGCAGGAAGAGGGTATGCCCCGCATGCTCAGCCGAAAGAACATGACCCCCAGCCAGATGGCGTTCTACAACGCCCTGGCCGTTTCCACCACTGCCTCCCTTTTCAACCTTGCCTTCTCCGGTGTCTGGTGGCAGGCCCTGGCGACCTTCGCCGGACTCCTTATCCTGACACACTGGCTCACCTGGTTCGTCATCCAACGTTTCATCTACCGGAAGATCAAACTCATCTACAAGTTCATCTTCCAGACAAAGGCCACGCGCAGGGAAGAGTACTACTACAAGCATGTCCTCCCGCAGAAAAGCATCGAGGAGGTGAGCGCCGACGTCGAGAAATGGGCCGAGCAGAAGAAGTCCGAGATTGAGCTCCTCCGCCGCAACGAGGCCTACCGAAAGGAGTTCCTACAGAACCTGTCCCACGAATTCAAGACCCCTGTCTTCGCCATCCAGGGATATATCGACACGCTCCTTCACGGTCGCGCACTGGAAGACCCCTCCGTCAACCGCAGGTTCCTCGAAAGCACTTCGAGGAACATATCCCGCCTAGTACACCTCATCGAGGACCTCGATGAGATCTCCCGGCTCGAAAGCGGCGAGCAGCCGTTGGAGCTGTCAGACTTCATCGTGCAGGAGCTGGTGCGCGAGGTCTTCGAAGCCCTATCCCTGAAGGCGCAGGCCAAGCGCGTGCGCCTCACGGTCAAGAAAGGCTGCGAGTCTCCCCTCACGGTGCATGCCGACAAGAAGAAGATTCGGCAGGTGCTGACCAACCTCGTCGACAACGCCATCAAGTACGGCAAAGAGGACGGCAACGTCGAGGCCAGCGCATACGTGACCGACGGCAGCAACATCCTGGTGGAAGTAAGCGACGACGGCATCGGCATAGCCGAGGAACACCTGCCGCGGGTCTTCGAGCGATTCTACCGGACCGACTACGGGCGCAGCCGGCATATTGGGGGCAGCGGACTCGGACTGGCCATCTGCAAGCACATCATTGAGGCGCACGGCAAGAGCATCCATGTACGCAGCAAGCCCGACGTGGGCACGACCTTCGGCTTCGTGCTCGACGCGGCCGGAGATTGAGCGCCGGTCATATTTTCGGTCGACAGACCATGATCTCCTGTGCCGGCGACTCGCGCATGGCCGATGTGAGAAAAAGCTCCAGCGGGTATAACAACGGCCAAATCAGAGCGTCGAACCAGCGATAGCGTTTGGACCAGTGCGTCAGCCGGCTCCAGATAGCCGGGAACAGCCGCCCGCGCGCATCCACCGGGTCGTCGAAGAGCACGTAGTTCGCGCATCGCTCCACCACCTCGAAGCCGTTTTCGTCGAGCAGCCTCTCGTACTCCTGCAGCGTCCGACATTTCTGATGGGTGATGCTGAAATGTCCCTTTTGAATGAATTTCTCAGAGAAGATGAAGCATCCGTCGGGGCGGAGCACCCTCCTGACGGTGCGGAGCAGCCGCACGATGTCGTCATCGCCGATGACGTGGTAGAGCACTGAGGCGGCCGAGACGCACTGGACCGAGCCGTCGGCAATGGGCAGCTCTTCGCGGCCGGCATCTGCCTCCAGGAAACTGTGCGCGGGAAAGCGCTCCCGAAGCCGGCCGACGGCCGTGGCGGAGATGTCGATGCCGGTGACTCGCTTCCCCAGCATGTCCCAGATACCGACGACGAAGCCGGTGCCCGAGCCTATGTCCAGCACATCCCCGCCTTCGGCGGGCACATGGCGAAGGAAGACGCTCCGCAGCCGATGCCGCGAGACACGGTAACTCCAGATGTTGTAGTTCATCGAGAGTGAGATGTCTCCCACGCCCACGAGGTCGTAGCGCTCCTTCAGACGGTCATCCCAGTAGCGTTTCGGGTCGAATGCTTTCTCCATCCTTTTCTTGTTGTCATCCAATTGCAGTCTTGCCCAACCTAATCGTCAGGTGCCGGCGGACAGCCGGCGATGCCTGGCGGAGAACCAGGCCCAGGAGCTCCACATGGCGACCAGCCCGACCAGCGCGAAGGCAGAGACGCCCCAGGCGTAGTAGGTCGACCAGTCGATGCCTAAGCGGAGCGTCTCCTTGGCCACCATCAGCGAGACGCTCCCGAGGTAGCCGAAGGCGTCGGTGAGGTAGATGAGGAAGCCCACGTTGGCGGCCATGCGGAAAGTCGCGATCAGCCGCTCAAAGAAGATGCTGTTGAATGGTATGTAGGCCATGTAGAGACCGAGGCCGGTGAGCTGCATCCAAAGCGCACCGTCGAGACGGCCGGCCAGAAAGAGGATGGATGCACCCCCCCCGATGGCGAAGCCGGCCATGATGGCGTAATGCACCAGCCTCAGCGCCAGCAGGTTCCGGCGCACAAGTACGAGCGAGGCCATCATGGCCAGCACCAGCACCGAGGTGATGCTCTCCGTACGGGTGAAGATGGCGTAGTTGCCGGCATAGCCGAGCTCAGCCCACATGTTGGCCATGTAGTTGTCACGGATGTCGCGGAGAACCGTCAGGAAGACATAGGTGACCGTGACGAGCCCAATGCCGATGCCGAGGCTTTGCATGAGCGCCCTGCGGTCGGTGGCAGCCATCGGCACCCGGCGGGTCCGTTCCGCCTCATCGGCCGCGTCGGGCGGCGGGATTTGCTCCATAAGGTATAGGAACAACGCCAGCGGCAGGGCGAAGACTGCACCCGTCCAGAAGGGCATCCATTTCTCCGCCACTCCGTACTCCACCATCAGCCACTTGCCCACCGAACGGCTGAAACCCCCAGCGAAGATGAAGCTCACTGCCATCACTGAGCCTGTCAGGTCGGTCGTGCGGCGACCCTCCACATAGCTGAAGACAACGCCCCACAGGAAGCCGAGCATGAATCCGTTGACGAAGAAGCAGGCCAGGCCCACCCAGTCGGGCGTCAGTGCAAACACCAGGTGGCATGCCCAGGAGATGCCGACCATCGCGGCGACAAAGACCCAACGACGGGTCCGCCGCATGGCGGAGATGAAATAGATGCCGTAGAACTTGCTGAGCATGTAGCCCACCACCTGGCTGATGATCAGCGAGGTCTGGTAGGTGAAGGGGCCGTGAAGGCCTTCCGATACGCGAAGACGGACGCATAGGTCAGGAATGCGACCACGCAGGTGTAGGCTGCCAGCAGACGGGGCCTGCGGGAAAGATGGCCGCCGAGGTGGCCGTTGGGGAGTGGGTCGCTCAATCGGATCGCTTTACGGAAGACGTATGGAAACGCATCAGTCTTTACGGGTCAAGATACGGAATGGCTACCACTCGACGACGGCTGAGAGCAGCAGGGAACGCCCCTGCCCATTGATGCCAGAACCGTGGGTACGGTAGTCGGCATTCAGGAGGTTCACCAGATGCATCCGCAGCGAGACGCGCCCCAGATCACGGGAGACATATGCATGAAGCACATTGAAGCCGGGTGTGCCGCCTTTCGGAATGCGGTTGTCAGCCTTGTCGCCCGCCTCCAGCCGGCGCTGCGCCCCGGCATGGTCTTGCAGGAGCCCGGCCCGCCATCCGTCCCGCGCGTACTCCACCGCCAGCCGGGCCGTGAAGGGGGGGATCCGTCGCAGCGGCTCGTTGCGGGTCACACTCTGCCCGTAGAGATAGGTGGCGTTGCCCGACACGCGCCAGCCTCCGACCAGTCGGCCCTCGGCCTGCACCTCCCAGCCCTCGATGAAGCCGCGGTCGACATTGCGTTTCACATAGACGTCGTACCCGGACACGACCTCGGCGGTCTTGATGCGAGTGATGAGATCTCGCAGCGTCGTGCGGAAGGCGGAGACCTGCGCGCTGAAGCGCGTGCCGGCATGCCGTAGGCCGACTTCGGCATTGAGGCTCTTCTCGGGCCGGAGGTCGTAAGCCGGCCGCTCGTAGCGGAAGTCGACGATGCCCAGCGTGCCCAGGTCGTCGATGTTCGGCGCGCGGAAGCCCTCGCTGGCATGCACGAAGACATGCAGCCGCTCAGCCATCCGGTAGTTCGCGCCCGCCTGGAACACCAGCGCGTCAGGACGCACTTCCACCTCGCCCAGTGTCTTGTCGGTTATACGTGCCCAATAGAGGGAATACCGGGTCCCGGCCTCTACCGACAGGCGGCCGAAGCGCAGGTGGTGCAGACTGTAGGCCGAGGCCTGCAGGTAGCGCGCACCATCGGGATAGAGGCCCCTCAGGGATGTGGGGATGTCCAGCTCGAGGTCCCTGTCCACTCGGGTGCTCGATACCCTGTCGACATAGGCCTCCACGCCCGTGTTCGAAGTCCAGTGCCCGGAGAAGGTCATGGACAGGTCGGCCCCCCAGGAGAGCGTCCGGGCCCGGTCGGACTCTGTACGCAGCACCTTCGAGCCTCCCCTGCGCGACTGCCGCTCCTCGCTCAACCGCTGCCAGGCGGCGAAAAGGCTCAGCCGCATGGGGATCGGAGACTGTATCGACTTCTCCGCGCGCAGGTACCCGAAACCCCGCCCGATCGGGTCGGAAGTGTTCACGGCAAACCCCTCCAGCACATACCGATGATACAAGGGGACGCCCGACTGCTGGAGATACTGGAAAGATGCGGTAGCGGTCCAGCCCCGGCCCAGGTCGGCCCGCAGCTTGGCGTCGAAAGACCGCTCGGCATAACCCGAAGGACGCTGAAAGCCGGTGGTGTCGCCTCCGAGGAGGTCGCCGAAGCGGCGTAAGGAAAACCCCGCCAGCAGGGCCACGCGCTTCCCGGAATACTCCAGCTCCGGACGCAGGCCCTGCTCGATGCCCGAGGTCGCCAGGCGGCCGCCGACACGCGCCTTCCAGACGGGCTCGGTACGGAAAGAGGGCGTGCGCGTGAGGATGTGCACCACTCCTGTCATGGCGTCGGTAC
>RGVM01000106.1 GCA_010027295.1 Chitinophagia bacterium | reverse complement strand
GAATGACATGTGGTCGGGGTTGTGTGGGTGGACGGGCGGCAGAGAATCCGGTATGGAAAGGGTTTGAAAGCGTACGGGGTCAGTCCTCCGCGAGGTAGCGGAGGGTGCAGCTGTTTTCGGGACGGAAGACGGTCCGGCACTCCTCGAGCACCTGCTCCACGGTAACGGCCTGATAGCGGGCCAGCTCCCGGTTCATGAGGTCCGCATCGCCGAGCAGCTCGTAGAAGGCGATGTTCGAGGCGCGGCTCATGACGCTCATGTCCTCGAATGCCATCAGGCTCTCCGTCTTGTTCTTGACCTTCTGCAGTTCCTTCTCCGGGACGGGCTCGCGGCGCATCTTCTCGAGCTCCTCCTCGACGGCCGACTCGGCGGCGTCCATCGACACGCCCTTCACGAGCTTGCCCTCGATGGTGACGAGGCCCGGGTCGAGACTTCCGAAATGGTAGCAGTCGATGCTGCTGAAGAGCTTCTGCTCCTTCACGAGCGACTGGTAGAGGCGGCTGGAACCGCCGCCTCCGAGCATGTCGGTCATGAGGTCGGCGGCATGGTAGCGCGCGTCGAGGCGACCCGACATATGCCAGGTGCGATGGAATGCGTCCAAAGGCACTTTCGCCCTGACTTCGAGGCTCCGAGGCGCCTGCTGGGCGGGCTCGACCGGCAGGCTCCTGTGATAGCGGTCCCCGGAGGGGATGTCGCCGAACCATTTCTCGGCGAGCCTGCGGACCTCGTCCAGACCGAGGTTGCCGGCCACCACGAGGATGGCGTTGACGGGATTGTAATGCCGCTGGAAGAAGCTGCGAACGTCGGAGAGCGTGGCCTTCTCGATATGCGAGAGCTCCCGTCCGATCGTCATCCACCGGTAGGGATGCTCCTGGTAGGCCAGGTCGCGGAGAATCTTCCAGACATCACCGTAGGGCTTGTTGATATAATGCTCCTTGAACTCCTCGCAGACGACCTTCCGCTGTACGTCCAGGCTCTTCTCGCTGAAGGCCAGGCTCAGCATGCGGTCGCTCTCGAGCCAGAAGGCCGTCTCGAGGTTCTCGGCCGGCAGCTGGCAGTAGTAGTTGGTGAGGTCGTTGGTGGTGTAGGCGTTGTTCTCCCCGCCCGCCCGCTGCAGGGGGTCGTCATAGACGGGGATGTTCACGGAGCCGCCGAACATCAGATGCTCGAAGAGATGGGCGAAGCCCGTGTGGGTGGGCTCCTCGTCGCGCGCGCCGACGTCGTAGAGGACGTTGACGACCGCCATCGGCGTGCTGCGGTCCTCGTGCACGAGCACCCGAAGGCCGTTGGGGAGTGTGAACCTTTCGAATCGGATCATGCCGCGAATATCCGACGAAACGGCGGGATTTACGGGTTGCGGGATTTCTATGTCGAGGTGAATGGCTCTTGCCCTTCAGGATGCGGACCCATCGCTTGTCGGATACGCTGGACCATCTCCAACGTGATGGCATGGCGTATGGAAATCTCCGCATCGGTCAACCCGGCTGCAGGCTTCGTGTCGGCAAATACTTTCTTCTCCATGCCGAGTTTCATTCCCTCCTCCTTGCCATCCTCAAAAGATTGATGGATGTCGCACTGTCGGGCGAGTTCCTGCCTGATCTTATAATCCATACCCTCAACCTCCTTTTCTGCGTACCTGGTAAGGTCCCAGACATCTACAGCCGCATATAGCTCCTCCAAACGCTTCCGTTCCTCAGGTGTGTAGATTTGGTACATTTGATCGGGTTGGGCGAAGAACATCATCCAGGCATGCCGGACGTCGGTCCTGTCGAAATTACCCAATTCCTGCCATTTCCGCATCTCCACGAAGGTCACGACAAACTCTCTCAACGCAGCAGCCGGATGGGTGTTGACAGTAGGCTCCAATTGTTGTACCCATCTGCCGAACGAAGCTTTTTGATTGGATAAATCATGAAATCAGTGATAGCCTCATACCTTAGATAGATATATCCTTTGTTGCGTATTTTTACAGGCGAGTTCGGCTGACTGGAGGTTTACGAACGGTTCAGTGCCAAATGCCGCATTCGCACAGACAAAGCTTGCCATATCATGCCAACTATATTGTTCATTCACGGGTGGAGGTTGTTCTTCTACTCGAACGAGGGCTCTGAACCCATACATGTCCACGCTGAAAAGGGAGATATGGAATGTAAATATTGGCTGCTGACGGAGGAACTCGACATCAGGGAGGCTTTTGCATACAACCTGACACCCTCAGCCAGAAGGGAGATTAGAAAGATTATTTTCGAGCATTTCGACCTGATCATCGAGGCATGGAATCAACACTTCAAATGATTGGACAATGACTGAGACACACAAGATAGATGCCATCACTTTCGACAAGGACTTCATGTACCTCCACATGGCAGGAGAAACCATAGCGGTTGAACTAGCCAGTGTATCGAACAAACTGAAAAATGCCGATGATATCCAGAGGAGCCTATATCGGATATCCCCCTCTGGATACGGCATACACTGGCCGTTGATTGACGAAGACCTTTCCGTCGAGCTGTTGCTTAAAGCCGTACACCCACGGTCACAAAACCGTTGATCGGCTCTGCAGGCAATATGCCCGGCCCCGGATATCCGCCCGCCCGGCGGGTGAAATAGCGCTCGTTCAGCAGGTTGTTGATGCCCGCGCGCAACGAGACGCGCTCGTTGCATCGAAAACTGCCGCTCAGGTCGAACAAGTCGTAGGCGGGTATCGGACCGGTGACGCCTGTGGATATGGGCTGCGCCGTGTTGCCCGCATCGCTGTAGGACATGCCGGTATGGCTGTACTGCAGCGTGGCCGAAAGCCTTCCCCGCGCATAGGTGACCCCCGCCCGATGAATGGCGCTCGGCGCATGCTCCACCCTGCGCCCCTGCAGACTCTTCACCTCCAGACCGGCCTGGGTGCGTGACACGATCCGCAGGTCTCCATAACGGGCATCGACAAACGCAGTCGAAAGGAAAAGAGTCAGATTCCCCTTCAAAGAATTTGTCTTTAAAAGCTTGAACGGACTCCATTCGACCAGCAGTTCGACACCCCGGCTGCGGCTGTCGCCGACATTGGTCCTCAGGTTGTAAAAGCTACCGTCCGGGCGCTGTTGCGCCAGGACCCCGACCCGGCCGCGATAGGCCATGTGGAACAGGCTCATGTCGAAGAACAGCCAGTCCTTCACACGCCCCCTCCATCCGATGTCGGCGTTCCATCCCCTGGCGTCCCGGAGGGCAGGGTCGATGACGTCGGTCGTGGCATTGCCCGTCAGCTCCGCGAACAGTACGGGCCGATAGGCCTGCGAGGCGTTTGCATACAGCTCCGTGGCCGCGACATGATACTCGAGGCCGACACCCGATAGCAGAATGCTGCGTGTACGCGTTTCCGTGAGTGCCGGCACCTCCTGACCGCCGACAACCCCCATCCTTCCTCCGACGCGGTTGGAAAGGTTCTCCCAACGCACACCCGGCACGATGAGGAAGTCGCGTCCGATACGGAAGATGTTCTCGGCAAAGAAGGCAGTATTGAGCGTGAGGAAGTCGAGGGAGACCGGGAACGCACCCGACACGGTCAGGTCGAAGCCGGAACCCGTGGTGCCTCGGCCGTTCTGACCGCGCCAGGTGTCGCCGATGAAACCGCGGACACCGGTCGAGAGGGTATGCCTTGCCTCACCGATGGCATAATCCGTCAGGAACCTTGCTTCGAGTCCCGCGTTCAGGTAACGGTCCTTGTCGACACGACGGGGGGACGCAGACAGCGTCAGCGGGTGGATACTGTCGCGCAGATCGGGGGTACGCAGGAAGCCGACGCTGTTGCGCAATCCCTCCATTCCGAAGAGCTTCAGGTTCAGCCGTGCGCTCGTCGAGAACGACCTGTCGAAGGTGAGGGCGGCCATCGACCAGCGGACGCCCATCCAGTCGCGGTCGCGCAGACTCTGCCGCGGGTCGGCGGCGAACTGTGCGTCCGTGAGTCCGCCCGCCTGTCGGCTGCGGTAGTCGAAATGCGTCAACTCCAGTCCGGCCTTCCATTTCTCGGAGGGCTTCCAGGTCAGGCTGGCGAAGCCCGTGTTCACGCCGAAAGCGCTGTTGACGCGGTATCCGTCACCCCGGCGGTGGTCCCAGAACGCGAAGTAGTGGACGTCGCCCTTGCGGCCGCCGGCGGAGTGATAGGTGTTGAAGAGTCCGAAACTGCCGAAGGTCTGCTGCGTCTCGTACTGGAAGGGCTTCGTCGCATCCGACCCGTCCTTCAGGATGAAGTTCACCAGCCCGCCGAACTGCGGACCGTACTGCAGGCTCGCAGAGCCTCGCACCACCTGGATGCGCTGCACCGAGTTCAACTGCGGCGTGTAGTAGGCCTCCGGATAGCCGAAGGGGTCGCTGCTGATATCATAGCCGTTCTGGCGGAGGTTGAACTCCCAGCTGCGGTTGGGACTCAGCCCCCGCGCCGCGATGCCGATCTGGATGCCGCTCGCATCGCTCTCCCAGACGTGGATGCCGGGCACCTTGCCCATCACCTGCCGCATCGTGTTGTTGACGACGTTGCCGGACACGTTCTCCATCACGATCAGCGCGTTCTTCTTCCCGGCGTTGACCGTCGTGCCCACGACCTCGGGCAGGAAATGGATGTCGGCACGCGTGTTTCTGCCCACCAGCGTGATCTCGGAAAGATACTTCACATGCGGCCTGCCGCCCTCTGCATCCTTCAGACTATCCTCCTGTGCCTGTGCCACAGTGCCTGACACGATAGTCGCCACAACCGGTACCCACCGGAACCCCTTCATCATATCCTTCATTCCGGAGGCAAAATTGCCTCGGATGAATGCTCTGGATTTACGAAAACAGGAAAGCGCTGTTTCGAAAATGGGAAAAACAGATGAAGCGGATGGGACTGGAAGCCCTTGCAGGGACGAAGCATCAATAGATACGGCCGGGTCGCATCCGGAGCACCAGCAGCTTACCGTTCCGGGAGACGACGAAGCGGAGCCGCCCGCCGGCATGCTGCATCATGTTCTTGTAGGAGGTGATGTTGTTCGAGAAGTCGTTGTTGACAGCGAGGATGACATCGCCGACACGGAAGCCCGCGGCCTCGGCCGGGGATCGGGGGATGACATCCTCCACGAGCACCTGACGGTTCACGAAGTATATGCCCAGGCCCGTGTAGGCATAGTCGAACGGCTCGCGATGGAACCGGTTCGGCACGAGGTGGATCTCGCGCTTCCGGTAGTTGAGCACGGTGTTGAAGCGGTGCAGGATCTCGTTGCCCACCAGTCCGCCGAGGAAGGGATAGGAGGTGACGTTGTACTTGTCGTCGAACAGGAAGGTGGGCACCCGCCGGAAGCGATAGGGTCCCACGCGCACCTGTTTCACGGTGGTAAGCTTCATCGTCATCTTGCCTCCGACGCCCTCCGCCTGGGTCACGACCGGCTCTTTACGCTTACGTGCCAGCACGGCGCTGTCGCGCGCGAACGACTCCGACAGCAGGAAGGCCAGGCCGGCCCCCGTATCGAAATAGAAACGCGCATTCATGTCGCGCGCATCGTGGAAATCCGCGGTCATGATCGGCAGGCTCGTCATCAGCGGCTTCATGAGGTACCCGCCCTTCGGATATCTGAACTCACCCGGCGTGTGCACCTCCATGAGCATGTTGTCGTAGTCTAGCCGGACGATGTAGCGGTTGAAGAAACTGTACCCGATGATGCCATCGACCTTGATGCCATAGACCGAAGTGAGGATCTCATAGTCGTTCACATGGAAGTCGAGGCTGTCGACCGTCAGGCCGGGAAGCTTCAAGCGCGCACCATAGAGGAAATCCACCTTGCGCACACCCGCGATGCCGCGTATCGTCTTCTCCGTCGGCACCACCGGCATGCCGAACTCGACACAGGTGGAGGAGTCGAGCGAGATACCCCCGCTGCCGGTGTCGAGCAGGAAGTTGAGGGTGTCGGCCAAATCGTTCACACAGGCCCTTACGAAGACGACACCTCCGGTCAGGGCATGCAAGGGTACCGTCGCGATCCGGACCGACGGCGGCTCCGGGGCCCTCGTCTGGGCCCGGGAGACCGCACAAAGGGACCATGCGGCGGATAAGGCTATGGGAAACAGTCCTTTCATGGGGGGAGGGCGGCACCCCTTCGGAAAACCGCCGGATAGCACAAAATTACTCCGGCATACAACCCGACGGGGCCGACCTTTGTTGACTGAGGGGCAGGTCCCTCCGCACGTACCTTTGCAAAACCCCATATCACCCGGAAGATGCATAACCGACCCGACCTCTACCGCAAGGCCCTCGACTTCGATTTCTTAACCGCCGAAGAGGGACTGGCCCTATTCCGCGAAGCCCCCCTGGCGGAACTGATGCAGGTGGCCGACGAGCTCCGCCGAATCCAGGTGCCCCATGGGAAGGTCACCTGGCAGATCGACCGCAACGTCAACACCACCAATGTCTGCATCGCCAACTGTAAATTTTGCAACTTCTACCGCATCCCCGGCCATCCGGAGTCGTACATCACCGACATGGACACCTACCGCGTCAAGATCGCGGAGACCATCCGGTACGGCGGCGACCAGCTGCTGCTGCAGGGCGGCCACCATCCCGGGCTGGGACTGTCCTTCTACACCGACCTCTTCCGGCAGATAAAGACGGAATTCCCCGACATACGTCTGCATGCGCTCGGTCCCCCGGAAGTCGCCCATATCACCCAGCTCGAGAAGTCCACCCACCGCGAAGTGCTGTCCGCCCTCAAAGAGGCGGGCCTCGACTCGCTCCCCGGCGCGGGGGCCGAGATCCTGGTCGACCGCGTACGACGCCTCGTCAGCAACGGCAAGTGCGGGGCGCAGGAATGGCTCGACGTGATGGCGGAGGCCCATCAGCTCCATATCCCCACGTCCGCGACCATGATGTTCGGACACGTGGAGACGCTCGAGGAGCGGTTCGAACACCTCATCCGCATCCGCGAGGTGCAGAGCCGCAAGCCCGCATTCGCACACGGCTTCCTGGCCTTCATCCCCTGGACCTTCCAGGATGTCGATACCCTCCTCACCCGCATCCGCGGCGTGAACAACCTCACCACGCCCGAGGAGTACATCCGCATGATCGCCATCTCGCGCATCATGCTGCCCAACATCCTCAACATCCAGGCCTCCTGGCTGACGGTGGGCCGGTCGGTCGCCCAGGTATGCCTCCATGCGGGTGCGAACGACTTCGGCAGCATCATGATCGAGGAGAACGTCGTCAGCGCAGCAGGGGCGCCTCACCGCTTCACCTACCGCACCATCCAGGAAGCCATCCGCGAGGCCGGCTTCGAGCCGCAGCTCCGCAACCAGGTCTACGAATGGCGGGAGATACCCACCACCATCGAGGAGCAGGTGGTCAACTACTGAGCTTCTTTGTGCCCGCCATGGGTTTCCCGTGGCACATCGGTTCTGTGAGGCAGCTGCCATCAGCCCCGCGTGGCTCAGCAAGAGCGGTCCGCGTGCCCCATCGGTTCCGCGTGCCCCATCGGTTCCGCGTGGCACCGTCTCGGGTGCCACGCCTGCGAGCTTGAAGCCTGCCCTTTCAGCAACATCGTCAGACCTTTCTCCCGAGACGGTGCCACGGAGATGCCTTTTAGCCCCGCCAGCTTCCTTTGACCACGTCATGGCCTTCACGTGGTGCAATCCTTCCGTTACTCGTGCCACAGCAAGAGCGTACTTGTTCTCATCCACCTACCGTTCCTTGTGCTGCAGCAACAGCATACTTCGCGTCATCCGTCATAAACACCTCCTGGCACAGCAATAGCGGTTCCGCGTGCCCCATCGGTTCCGCGTGGCACCGTCTCGGGTGCCACGCCTGCGAGCTTGAAGCCTGCCCTTTCAGCAACATCGTCAGACCTTTCTC
>RGVM01000105.1 GCA_010027295.1 Chitinophagia bacterium | reverse complement strand
CGTTCAGCCTCGGGTTGCCGATGGTCTCCACGTAGAGGGCCTTCGTCCTGTCGTCGATCAGCGACCGGAAGCTTGCCGGGTCGTCGCCCTCGGCGAAGCGCACCTCGATGCCCAAGCGCTTGAAGGCCACTTTGAACTGGTTGTAGGTGCCGCCATACAGGAAGGAGGTGCTGACGAAGTTGTCACCCGCCTGCAGGATGTTGTTCAGCGCCAGGAACTGCGCCGCCTGGCCGCTGCCCGTCGCCAAGGCCGCCACACCGCCCTCCAGCGCCGCCACGCGCTTCTCAAAGACGTCGTTCGTGGGGTTCATGATGCGGGTGTAGATGTTGCCGAACTGCCGCAGCCCGAAGAGGTTGGCCGCGTGCTCCGCATTGTCGAAGCCGTAGGAAGTTGTCTGATAAATGGGTACCGCCCGCGACCTGGTCGTCGGGTCAATCTCCTGGCCGGCATGCAACTGCAGCGTCTCGAAACGATGGGAACTCATGTGCTTTCGGTTTTATAGGTGATAAGGGTTATTTAAAAGTCTATTCTTTTGGTCGACTTTTTCCGTATGACGCGGCCATTCCATCGACCGGGCCTCACGGCCGGTTCGGGCATGAAAAAAGCCCGTCGGGAGTCAGACGGGCTTTCGGATTTGTTTTTTGGGAAAGCTGGGTTCTGACTTATCTGCCTCACCGGGAGGGTGAGATGGAATTGGCACCTTTTCCGCCGGGGGCGGAGAGGTTGTCAAGGCTTCGTAGGGCCATAACCCTCAGCCTTTCTGGATAAGACGACAAAGAACTGTGACAAATGTAGTCCCGTGCCTGCGTCCCGGCCAAATTTTTTTTCGGCCTTCCGACCAGTGGCCGTCGGAATGCAGGCCAGTCGGTACTTTTGCCGCCAATCCCCCCGCATGCAGGATGCCATCGAGGTCTTAGGCGCCCGTGTCCACAATCTGAAGGACATGGACATATCCATTCCCAAAAACCGCCTGGTGGTGATCACCGGCATCAGCGGAAGCGGGAAGTCGTCGCTTGCCTTCGACACGCTCTTTTCAGAGGGGCAGCGTCGCTACATGGAGACCTTCGGGGCCTATGCGCGCCAGTTCATCGGCGACATGGACCGGCCCGACGTCGACCGCATCACCGGGCTCTCGCCCGTGATCTCCATCGAGCAGAAGACCACCAACCGCAACCCGCGCTCGACGGTCGGCACTGTCACGGAGATCTACGACTTCCTCCGCCTGCTGTTCGCCCGCGTCGGCGAGGCCTATTCCTACCATACGGGCAAGCGTATGCAGAAGTTCAGCGAGGACGAGATCCTGGACGACGTGTACCGAAAGTTCGACGGCAAGCGCATCCAACTGCTGGCCCCGCTGGTACGCGGTCGGAAGGGGCATTACCGCGAACTCTTCGAAGACGTCCGAAAGAAGGGCTACCTCAAAGTGCGCGTCGATGGCGAGGTGAAGGACCTGGTGCCGCGGATGCAGGTCGACCGCTACAAGATGCACGATATCGAACTCGTGGTGGACCGGCTGCAGGTGACACCCGACATGCGGGTGCGCCTCGCACAGAGCCTCCAGAAGGCGATGCAGCTGGGCAAGGACCTCGTCTTCGTCCTGCCCTCGGAGAACGCGAAGCCCGTGCAGTATAGCAAGCAGCTGATGTGTGCCGACACGGGGCTTTCCTACGAGGAGCCCTCCCCCAACACCTTCTCCTTCAACTCGCCCTATGGCGCCTGTCCGCAGTGCAAGGGACTGGGCCAAATCTATCGGGTGGACCTGGACGCCGTCATGCCCGACCGTTCCCTGTCGATCGAGTCGGGCGGCATCGCGCCGCTCGGAGAGGCCCGAGAGGCACAGGTCTATCGGCAGGTGGAGCAGTTGGCCAAGAAGAACCGCTTCAGCGTGAAGACGCCCTTGTCGGAACTCTCTGCCAAGCACCTCAACCTGGTCCTCTACGGAAGCGAGACCGAGCCCGGGCCCGAGGAGCTGATGGCCGGCACGGAGGAACCCATCCCCGAAGGAGCTTACGAGGGTGTCGTGCGGATGGTCATTCGCTGGTTCAACGACAGCCACAGCGATTCCATCCGGGAGTGGGCGGAGGCCTTCATGCTGCTCGACACCTGCCCCACCTGCGCGGGCACGCGCCTCAAGAAGGACAGTCTTTGGTTCAAGGTGGCCGGAAGGAACATCTCGGAGCTGGGCGATATGGACCTTGACCGTTTCGGGGCCTGGGTAGGCGGTCTCGAGAAGGAGCTCTCTGCCAAGCAACGCACCATCGCCCGCGACCTGCTCAAGGAGATCGCGGAGCGCACCGGCTTCCTGCTCGATATGGGCCTCGACTACCTCACCCTCAACCGGCCCACGCGCACGCTCAGCGGAGGCGAGTCGCAGCGCATCCGCCTCGCCACGCAGATAGGGTCGCAGCTGCAGGGCATCACCTACATCCTCGACGAGCCTTCCATCGGGCTGCATCAGCGCGACAATCACCGACTCATCACGGCCCTGCAGCACCTGCGCGACATCGGTAACACCGTCATCGTCGTCGAGCATGACCGAGACATCATGCTGGCGGCCGACCATCTGATCGATATCGGTCCTGGTGCCGGCAAGCACGGCGGTCGCGTCGTCGCCCAGGGCACACCCGCTGAAGTGCTGCGCTCCGCGTCGGAGACGGCCCGCTACCTCGACGGTCGTGCGCGCATCGAACTGCCGAAGGAGCGGCGCAAAGGCAATGGGAAGCGGCTCGTCCTCAAGGGCGCTTCCGGCCACAACCTGCAGGGCGTTGACGTGACATTGCCGCTCGGAACCCTAATCGTCGTGACCGGGGTGAGCGGCAGCGGCAAGTCGACGCTGGTCAACGAGACCCTTTACCCGATCCTGGCGCATCACTGCCATGGGGCCAAGGCGCAGCCCATGCCCTACAAGAAAGTCACAGGACTGGAAGAGGTGGACAAGGTCATCGAGATCGACCAGTCGCCTATTGGACGGACACCGCGCAGCAACCCCGCTACCTACTGCGGGTTCTTCAACGACATCCGCCAGCTCTTCGCCGCCGTGCCCGAGGCCAAGGTGCGCGGCTACACGCCCGGCAGATTCTCTTTCAACGTGAAGCAGGGCCGCTGCGAGGTCTGCGAGGGCGGCGGCATGCGTGTCATAGAGATGAACTTCCTGCCAGACGTATACGTCCCCTGTGAGAAATGCGGTGGCAAGCGCTACAACCGTGAGACGCTGGAGATACGCTACAAGGGGAAGTCCATCAGCGACGTGCTTGATATGACCGTGGACGAGGCCTGTGAGTTCTTCATGCCTGTGCCTTACCTCTATCGAAAGATGCACGTGCTGCAACAGGTGGGCCTCGGCTACGTGACCCTCGGCCAGTCGGCCGTCACGCTCAGCGGGGGCGAGGCGCAGCGTGTCAAGCTGGCCACGGAGCTCTCGCGCCGCGACACGGGCAAGACCTTCTATATCCTCGACGAGCCCACGACCGGCCTCCATTTCCAGGACATACGGCACTTGCTCGAGGTGTTGCAGAAGCTCGTCGACCGCGGCAACACCGTGCTCGTCATCGAGCACAACATGGATGTGATCAAGGTGGCAGATCATATCCTCGACCTAGGGCCGGAAGGCGGTCGGGGCGGCGGGACCTTGCTCTATGAGGGACCTCCCGAGGGACTTCCGAAGGTCAAGGCCAGCCATACGGGCCGGTATCTTAAGGACGAGTTGAAAAGATAAGTGGAGCGCCCATCGTCCTGCGATGGCACGGGTGGGAGTACTCAGGACCTGGTCACCAATGCACGACGTGCGGGCAGCGGGTCTGATCCACCGCCCTCCTCAGGAATCCTTCGCTTAAGTCTCCCAGACGGATCCCGAGCCTCAGATTCATCGAATAGTATGCGTCGTTGTTGCGGGGGTTGCCACGCTGTTCGAATCCCAGGAAGCTCGTGCGTGTGTTGGAGCGGATGGAGAGGTTGG
The DNA here is from genome assembly GCA_010027295.1 of Chitinophagia bacterium. Classification (GTDB taxonomy): domain Bacteria; phylum Bacteroidota; class Bacteroidia; order Chitinophagales; family Chitinophagaceae; genus Pollutibacter. The sequence goes on along the minus strand of RGVM01000105.1, from coordinate 3,905 downwards.
AGTGGTTGGCGAGCTGCACGGCCAGGTCGGCCTCGGCGGAATTGGCCCCGAAATAGTCGTAAAAGTCCTTGTCGGGGATGTAGTTTGTGCTGACGTCGTCGATATAGTCGGTGAAGGTCATGCGGTTCACCACTTCGAAGCCCAGGTAGAACCGATCATTGAAGAAATACTTGATACCGAAGCCGTAGGGCACGTTGATGTCCGTGAGCTTATATTCCTTTCGGTTGGGGTGGGAAGGCATGCCCTGTCCCTCGGTGCGTAACGGCTTGAGGTCCACCCAGGTGGCGATGCCGTTGAGGTCGGTGTACTGTGCTTGCGGGTTGAATCGGAAAACGCCCATTCCGAGGAGCAGGTAGGGGCGGATCTTGTGTTCGGTCACATCGGGGTCCCGTTCCATCCACAGGGTGGGATAGAATTCAGCTGCCACGAAAGCTTCGGCGAGCGGTGAGCGGAAATGCAGGTTCCGCTCCATGCGGGTGAGCTCGTGTCCGCCCCCGGCCGCGATGATGCTGTCGGCGCCCTCCAGCCTGCCTACGTTGACGGCGACGCGAAACACGAGGGCGGGGGTGGGGGAGAAGCCGGCATAGGCGCCGGACATGATGCGGGTGAGCTGTATGTTGTTGTCCTTGAGGAAGGTCATGCCCCGTCCGTATCGTCCGCCGAGGTCGCCGAGGAAGTTGGAGGGACCCACGGCAATGCCCGCCTCCACCCGCATCTGACCGAGGCAAGGGTCGCGGAGGAAGATTAGGATGACCCAGAGGGCGAACAGCGGTTTCAGATGCCGGAAGGGAGCCGACGGGTACGGAAACGTCATGCTTTCGTAGGATTGGACCCTACGCTAACGCATTTAAGCCATGATTAGTATGTGGAATCCATGAAATCCTGAAGGCTGTCGCCGCCTGTCCTGATGATGTTCGGCCTATGCAAGCCGCATCTTCACATGCGGGATACCGTCCTCCATGTACACATCCTCTTCCGCGACGAACCCGAAGGAGCCGTAGAAGGCCTTCAGGTAGAGCTGGGCGCCGATGACGATATCGCCCTGGCCGTAGAGCTTCAGGCATTCCTCCACCGATTTCTCCATGAGTTTCCGTCCGTAGCCCTGCCTTCTGGTGGCCGGGGAGGAAACGACCCTGCCGATCGATGCCTCCGGGTAGGCCAGGCCCGGTGGCAACAGGCGGGCATAGGCTTGCAGGCTGCCATGGGCGTGCAGGGTGAGGTGCCAGGATGGTTGGTCCTTGTCGTCGGTGTCCAGGAAGATGCATTGCTGCTCCACGACGAACACTTCGGAGCGAAGGCGCAGGATGGCATAGAGCTCATGGGGTGTGAGCGCGTCGAAGGCTTTCAATGTCCATTGGATCTGGGCTTCCATCTGTATGTCGGTTGTCAGTATCCGTACCGCTGTTTCCAACGCTCTCGCAGGAAGCGGCGAAGTTCCTCCTCCCTGGGGTTTCTGCCCGGGTCGTAGAAGCGCTGGCCGGCGAGCCGTTCGGGAAGAAAATCCTGTTCGGCGAAGCCGCCTTCGTAGTCGTGTGCGTACTTGTAGCCCTGTCCATAGCCAAGGTCCTTCATGAGGCCTGTCGGCGCGTTGCGGATATGCAGCGGCACGGGCAGGTCGCCAAGTTTTCGCACCGCGTCGAGGGCTGCATCGACGGCCTTGTAGGAGGCGTTGCTCTTGGGACTGCAGGCGAGGTAGACGGCGCACTGCGAGAGGATGATGCGGGATTCTGGCCACCCGATGCGGTCCACCGCATCGAAGGTGGCGTTGGCCAGCAGCAGGGCGTTGGGGTTGGCATTGCCGATGTCCTCGCTGGCGAGGATTAGGAGTCGGCGTGCGATAAAGCGGACATCCTCGCCACCCTCCACCATGCGGGCCAGCCAGTAGACGGCTGCGTTGGGATCGCTCCCTCGGATCGACTTGATGAAGGCGGAGATGATGTCGTAATGCTGTTCCCCCTGCTTGTCGTAGAGGGCCACCTTGCGTTGCGAGACTTCCTGCACCAGTCGGTCGTCCACCACAGGTGGCTTCGTTGGGGCCGAGAGTACCGCCAGCTCGAGGAGGTTCAGGAGTTTCCGTCCGTCGCCGCCGGAGAGTGTCAGCAGCGCGCCTGTCTCGCGCAGCTCGGGAGAGGCCTGTCGCAGCCACTCGTCGCGCGCCAGGGCCTGGTGTACGAGCTGCAGGAGCCCCTCCTCCGAGAGGGATTTTAACACGAAGACCTGGCAGCGCGACAGCAGGGCGCTGTTGACTTCGAAGGAGGGGTTCTCTGTGGTCGCACCTATGAGGGTGACGATTCCTTTCTCCACGGCACCCAGGAGGGCGTCCTGCTGGCCCTTGTGGAAGCGGTGAATCTCGTCAATAAAGAGCACACCTCCTCCGGCTGCCTCAGCCGAGGCGATGACTTCGCGCAGCTCCTTCACCCCCGAACTGATGGCACTGAGGGGGTGGAAGGGCCGATCCGCCATGCCAGAGAGCACGGTGGCCAGGGTCGTCTTGCCCGTGCCGGGCGGGCCCCAAAGGATCATGGAGGGCAACTCGCCGACCGTCAGTGCGCGGCGCAGGATGCTCCCGGGCCCCGTAAGGTGCTCCTGTCCGACGACATCCTCGAGCGACTGAGGACGAACACGCTCCGCCAACGGGGCTCTCATAATCTCAAAGGTCATCAAATTCCAGCATCCAATACCTACTTTTAAGCCATAGCCTCTCCCTGCATGGAGCCTCTGTTCTGGATATCCGCCCTCTGTCTCTTCCATGCCTATGCGGGCTACGGCATCATTGCATGGGTCTGGGCGCGGGTCGGACGTATGCGTCATCTGGATTCCCCTGCACCTTTGCCCGGCGATGAAGCGCCACCCTCCGCTGTATTTGTCATTCCTGCTTTCAACGAGGCTGCTGACATCGAGGCGAAAGTGCGCGAGGCTCTTTCCATCGAATATCCTACTGGAAGGCTCCGCGTCATTGTCGTGACGGATGGCTCTGACGACGGTACGGCTGACATCGTATCCAGGATACCAGGCGTACTCCACCTCCACGAACGCGGGAGGCGGGGACCGCGCCTTGGAACACGCCGGCGAGGCCGCGGTCGTCTGTTTCAGCGATGCCAATACGAAGGTCGCCCCCGATGCCCTGCTCCGGATGGTGGAATGGTTCCGTGATCCGGCCGTTGGCGCCGTCTCCGGCGAGAAACGCGTTCGGCGCGAGGAAGGCTCCCCTGTGTCGGGCGAGAGCGCCTATTGGAGGTACGAGTCCTTCATGAAGGCTCTTGACGCCGAGATGCATTCGGCCATCGGTGCCGCCGGCGAGCTGTTCTGCGTCAGGAGGGAGCTGCTGGGGCGTATCCCCGAGGATACTTTGCTGGACGACCTCCATGTCTCCCTCAAGGTATGTCTGATGGGGTACCGCATCGCCTATGAGCCGGGTGCCGTGGCGGAGGAGCCGCCATCCCGCAGTTTTCAGGACGAGCTGCAGCGGAAGGCCCGTATCGCCGCCGGCGCCTTCCAATCACTGGTGCGGTTCCGGAGCATCCTCCTGCCATGGCCCAGGCCTGTCCTGACCTTCCAGTTTGTCTCCCGCAGACTTTTCCGTTGGGTGATCTGCCCGTTGGCCATACCGGTCCTTTTCGTCTCCAACCTCCTGATGGTGACATCCGGCCCGGTGCCTCAGTTCTACATGGCTACGATGATGGGACAGGCCTTCTTCCATGCGCTGGCTGTCATCGGCTTGATACGGGCCCGGAAGGGCCTTGCTTCTCCTGCGCTACTGCAGCTCCCGTTCTACTTCGACCTGATGCACGCCTGTATGTGGATGGGACTCTTCCGATACCTCCGGGGCTCCCAGCCGGTCGCCTGGCACCGCGCGCGGCGGCGTTGAGTCCATTCGCCTGTGGCGCCTCCTCCCCATCCGCCAA
>RGVM01000104.1 GCA_010027295.1 Chitinophagia bacterium | reverse complement strand
CGCGCATCTCTTCCGTGACGATGATGTCTTCGAGGTACATGACCTGTCCCTTCCAGGTGCTGTATCGGATATAATAGAGGGCGAATGCGACGATGCGCTCGTCCTTGGGCGAGTCCGGTCCCGCGACCGTCGCCACGAAGGCATGCCACACGGGGTGGGTTCCGAACCCGCTGTCTTCGAAATGGGCGGGGTCCACCGTCACCTCCTCTGGGGCCCTTTCGTAGATGGCGAGTTCTCGGACGAGTTCCAGCAGTCGGGGGCAGTCGCCACGCTCCGCCCTGCGTATCCTGATTTCGAATTCCATCTGCATCATTGTCGGTTGTCGTTGCTCCTGTCCAGCCATCCCTGGAAGAACGCTTCCCCCCTGGCCCCGATGACTTTTTCGACCACTCTTCCCTCGGGGTCAATGAGCAGGGAGACGGGTCTTGTCCCGATGGCTGAAAGGGCGTCGGGTATCTGTGCGAAGGTGCCGACGGTCAGCTCCATCGGGTGCCCTTTCAGGTAGGCGTCGATGATGGAAGGTGCCTCGTCGGACAGGGCGATGACGGTGGCTACGGCCGGGTTTGACCGTTTCCCTACCTTTTCCAGGGCGGGCATCTCCCTGCGGCAGGGAGGGCACCAGGTGGCCCAGATGTTGAGGATGACCCATCGGCTCTCCCATTCGGAGAGGGTGCGAAGGGCGCCGGTGCGGCTGTCACGGAAGGCGATGGAGCGAACGTCCCGTCGGTCCAGTTGCTCGATGTGGCCGATGGGTTGCAGATAGTTGCGCTGCAGTGTCAGGAGTGCGAAGGCGCCGATGAGCAGTGTCAGGATGTCACCGGCCAGTCGACGCCATTCCCTCGAATCTTTCGGAAGCAGGTGGCCGCGGGTGTGAGCCGACCTTGCCATGGCCCACACCTGGTATCCGACCAGCATCAGGATGGCGATGCGGAGGATGTGAACGATGGTGGGCGTCATGACTGCAAAGCGTTGGCCTCCGATTGGGATTCGGCTGACTTGTGGTATCCCGATATATTGTCAGGCTTTTGCAAGCGCCTGGTCGAGGTCGTTTAGGATGTCGGAAATATTCTCCATGCCCACGCTCATTCGGATGAGTCCGTCGGTGATGCCGTAGCGGAGTCTGTCCTCCCTGGGCACGCTGGTATGGGTCATGGATGCGGGATGGCAGAGGAGTGTGTCGCAGGTGCCGAGGGAGACGGTGCGGGTGCAGAGTCTGAGGCTGTCCATCACGCGGATGCCTGCCTCCAGGCCGCCCTTCATCTCGAAGCTGAGCATGGCGCCGGGGTGTCGCATCTGTCGTAGGGCCACGTAGTGGTCGGGGTGTTGCGGAAGGCCGTTGTAGTTGACTTGGGCTACGGCCGCATGGGTGTCCAGCCAGCCGGCCACCTCCATGGCGTTGTGGCAGTGGCGTTCCATCCGGAGTTCCAGGGTCTTCATGCCGTTGACGAGCAGCCAGGATTCGAAGGCGTTGCTATTGCCGCCGAGGAGTCGGTGCGTCTTGGTGGCGGTGGTACGCATGAACCCGGTATCGCGACCGAGCAGGATGCCGCCGATGATGTTGCCGTGTCCGTTGAGGAACTTGGTGGTGGAGTGCACGACGAAGTCCGCCCCGTGGCGGAAGGGCTGTTGCAGGTAGGGGGTGGCGAAGGTGTTGTCACAGGCCACGATGCGGCCGTGTCGGTGGGCGATCTCGGCGAGCGCCTCGATGTCTACGCACTGGATGGTGGGGTTGGCGGGTGTTTCGAGGTAGACCATCTTGATGGAGGGGTCCCTGGCAAGGGCGTCCTCGGCCTGCTGGGGGTCGCGGAGATCCCTGATGACGGCCTCCATCCCGAGGGTGGGGAGGATGCGGTTCATGTAGTCCTGCGTACCGCCGTACAGGGAGTAGTGGGAGAGGACGCGGTCGCCCTTGGAGAGGTTCGAGAGGAGGAGGGTCGAGATGGCGGCCATGCCGGAAGCGTGGAGGATGGCATCCACCTGCAGGGGCGAGCCGGAGGCGTCGGTCACGCCGAAGGTCTCCATGGCGGCGATCTTGGCCTCCGCCTCGGTCATGTTGGGGTTGCCCCAGCGGGTATAGATGTAGCCGGGCTCCTGTCCGCTGAAGCGGCGCATGCCCTGCTCCGCATCGTCGAACACGAAGGTGGAGTTGGCGTAGATGGGCGTGAGGTGCGAATGTCTGGGGTCGTCCTCGTGCCCTGCGTGTATGGCGAGGGAGCTGAAGCCCTGAATCGGAAAATCCCTGGATGCCATGTGAGTTGTTTTTTTTGTTGAAAGGGCCTCTGTCGACGTATGAAGGCATGGCCCCTAAGGGGGCGATGTAAGTCTCGATGCTCGATTCCCGGTCGTGGAGGATTCCCTCGTGCTTCAGGACAAGTTCCTCGATGCGGCCGGGGTCAGTATTCCCATTTGACCCAGGTGGCGCCCCAGGTGAACCCGCCGCCGAAGGCAGCCAGGACGATGTTGTCGCCCTTGTTGAGTTGTTTACGGTAGTCCCATAGGCAGAGCGGGATGGTGGCGGCGGTGGTGTTCCCGTAGTGTTCTATGTTGAGCATCACCTTGTCGTGGGATAGACCCATTCGATTGGCTGTCGCGTCGATGATGCGCTTGTTGGCCTGGTGGGGTACGAGCCATGCGATGTCTTCTGCCTCGAGGCCGTTGCGCTGCATGAGTTCGTAGGCGACGTCGGCCATGCCCGTGACGGCGAACTTGAAGACGGCCTGTCCCTCCTGGTAGATGTAGTGTTCCTTGTTGGTGACGGTCTCGATGCTGGGCGGGCGAAGCGATCCGCCGGCCTTCATGTGGAGGTGTTTGGCGCCGCTGCCGTCGCTCTTCAGGATGCTGTCGAGCACGCCGTATCCTTCGATGTTGGGTTCCAGCAGCACGGCGCCGGCCCCGTCCCCGAAGAGGATGCAGGTGGTGCGGTCGCTGTAGTCGACGATGGAGCTCATCTTGTCGGCGCCCACGACCACTACGCGGCGGTAGCGGCCGCTCTCCACCAGGGCGGCACCGGTGGTGAGTGCGTAGAGGAAGCCCGAGCAGGCGGCCAGTATGTCGAAGCTCCATGCGTTCCTGATGCCTAGCTTGGCGCAGGCCAGGTTTGCAGTCGAGGGGAAGAACATGTCGGGCGTGACGGTGGCGACGATGAGGCAGTCGATGTCATCGGGTCCGATGCCCCGCTTCTCGAGGAGTCGTTGTACGGCGGGCACGACCAGGTCGGAGGTTGCCTTGCCGGGCTCGCGCAGGATTCTGCGTTCGGACACGCCGGTGCGGGACCGTATCCATTCGTCGTTTGTGTCGACCATCTTCTCCAGGTCGGCGTTGGTGAGCCGGTCCTCCGGGACATAGGCCCCGATGGCGGTGATGGCAGCCGTAATCTTGGTGCGCATGAGTTGAATTGAACGATGTGGGCACGAAAATATCGAAACCTGTGAAAATGAGGGGTACATACCCATGTGACTGCCGGCCTCTTTTGCCTAAAAGGCATTATTTTTGAGAAGGATGATCGCATACCTGAACGGCGCGCTGACGTACAAGTCGCCCTCCATGCTCCATGTGGAGGTACATGGGGTGGGCTACGAGGTGCAGATAAGTCTGAACACCTGGGCCAGTGTGGAGAAGCTCGAGAACGTCAGGCTGCTCATCCACCAGCAGTTCCGGGAGGACGGCCAGACGCTCTACGGCTTCTCCGACGCGGCCGAGAAGGCGATGTTCCTTCAACTCATCGGTATCAGCGGCGTAGGGGCCGGCACGGCTCGGATGATGCTCTCCGCCCTTCGTCCTGACGAAGTGGCGCAGGCCATCCTGCATGGCGACAGCAAGGCCCTGGAACGTGTCAAGGGCATCGGGCGTAAGACGGCGGAACGCATCGTCCTCGAGTTGAGGGACAAGGTGCAGAAGCCGGATGTCGCCCTTGCGCGTGTGGCCACCCCTGCCGACACCGCCGAGCAGGACTCCCTGCAGGCCCTCGTGGCGCTGGGCATACCCCGCGCTACCGCGGAGGCAGCCGTACGGAAGGCGATGGCAGCGATGCCCGGAGAACGGAATCTGGAAGCCATCATAAAAAAAACACTGCAGCTTATTTGACCGGAAATCTACCCCATCCCAGAAGGCGCTTACACTTTGAGAAGACTTCCGGTCATCACGGCTCTTTTATGTCTGTCCCTGCACGTTCGTGCGGGTTCAGCGACCGGCATGTCTCTGACCACTCCGTTGTTCCCTGGCCTTTCCGTCTCCGCGTCCTTTCCAACTGACACGCTGCCTGCGGGAGACACCCTCAGGTATCCGATTGCAGACCGTCGCACAGGCCGCATCACGGCCCCGCCACCGAGAGGTCTGGACCTGCGCGACCCCGTCAACATTCGTGACTCGGTGGTCTATGATCCCAAGTCGCGCACCTATCGCGTGTATGAGAAGATCGGATCCCGCGGGTATCGAAGCCCGACGGTGATGACCTTTGCGGAGTACCTGCAGTGGTGTTCGTCGCGCGATGAACGTGCGTATTTCCATGACAGGGCTTCGACATCCTCCCTTTTGAACCGGCACAACCAGAAGCCCGGACTCAATATGGGCGAGGGGCTTTTCAACCGGCTCTTCGGGAATGGCAAGATCGACATCAAGCCCCAGGGCGAGGTCAACCTGACGGCGGGCTACCAGGGGCAGAACATAAAGAACCCCACCCTTCCGGAAAGGGCGCGCCGCAACGGGGGGCTCGACTTCGACATGGCCGCCAACCTCAACGTGATGGGCAATATCGGCGACAAGCTGAAGATGCCGATCAGCTACAACACGCTGTCCACCTTCGACTTCGAGAACCAGCTCAAGCTAGACTATACGGGCAGCGGGGAGGACATCTTCCGGAAGATTGAGGTGGGCAACACCTCTTTCGCCTCCAAAGGCACCCTGATACCGGGTGCGCAGCAGCTCTTCGGCATCAAGACGCAGATGCAGCTGGGGCGTCTCTGGCTCACGGCCATCGTTGCCAACCAGCGCTCGCAGCGTCAGTCAATGGCCATGCAGGGCGGCTCCAGCACACAGCCCTTCCAGGTGAAGGCCGACGAGTACGAGGAGAACCGGCACTTCCTGCTGGCGCAGTACTTCCGCGACAACTACAACAAGTCGATGCGGAACCTGCCCATCATCAATACGCAGGTGCAGCTCCTCCGCCTCGACGTGTGGGTCACGAACCGCACGGGCGCTACGACCAACACGCGCGACATTGTGGGGCTCATGGACCTCGGCGAGCAGAAGCCCTATCGACAGCCTCCCGTCATCGTTCCGTCCGGAGGAGCGGCGTATCCGTCCAACGGGTCGAACGACCTCTACCGAAAACTCGTTTCCAATCCGTCGAGTCGCAACCCCGCCCTCATCGGCAACCTCCTCAACAACCTGGGACTGCAGCCTGTACAGGACTATGAGAAGACCTTCGCGCGCAAGCTCGACAGCACCCAGTATTCCTTCAACCGGCAGTTGGGATTCATATCCCTGAACATCGCCCTGCAGCCCGACGAGGTACTCGGCGTCGCCTTCCAGTACACTGTCAACGGCAAGGTTTTCCAGGTTGGTGAGTTCTCGCAGGACGTGCCTGTCGACTCGAGCTCCGGTGTACAGAAAGTGCTGTTCCTGAAGCTGCTGAAGGCGACATCGCAGCGGACCGCCCTTCCCATCTGGGACCTGATGATGAAGAACGTCTATTCAGTGGGGTATGGTCAGCTCGAGCGTCAGGACTTCCAGTTCAACGTCCTCTACCAGGAGCCGGGCGGCGGTGAGAAGCGCTACCTGCCGGAGGGCGACAAGGCCGGCGTCCCCCTGCTCACACTGCTCAACCTCGACCGGCTCAACAACCAGAACGACCCTCAGCCGGATGGCGTCTTCGACTATGTCGAGGGATACACTGTCAACTCGCAGCTGAGCCGCGTCATCTTCCCCGTGCTCGAGCCATTCGGCCGCGACCTGGAGCCGGCCTTCACCTCCAACCCCGCCCTGCGCGACAAGTATCTCTTCTATCCGCTCTACGATACGATACGCGCCATCGCCTCCACCTATGCGAATCTGAACCGCTTCGTGATGAAGGGCCAGTCGAAGTCATCCGGCTCGGGCGGCGAGATCTCCCTCAACGCCTTCAACGTGCCCCCGGGCTCCGTCTCCGTGACGGCGGGCGGCAGGACGCTGATGGAGAACGTCGATTACACCGTCGATTACGTATCGGGCACCGTGCGGATCATCAACGACGCCATCAGCAAGTCAGGCGTCCCCGTCAACGTCCAGTTCGAGAACAACGCCACCTTCGGCATCCAGCAGCGGACATACATGGGGATGCGCTGGGACTATATCTTCAACCGGAAACTCTCCGTCGGCGGCACCCTGGTGCGTTTGGGCGAGCGGCCCTTCTTCACCAAGATGGAGATCGGGTCGGACCCGATACGCAATACCATGGTGGGGGTCGACATGAACTACAACAGCGAGCTGCCGCGACTCAACAAGTGGCTCGGCTATCTGCCCAATTACAAACCCTCGGGCTCATCCTCCATCTCGGCCATGGCCGAGGCCGCACGCATGATACCGGGCCACGCCCCTCAGATCGGCAAGGGCGCCGCGGGACTGATCTATGTGGACGACTTCGAGGGTACGCGTGCCAGCATCGACCTGCGCTTCCCCATCGTCAGCTGGACGCTGGCATCCACGCCCAAGGAGGCCACCGACAGAAACGGCAACGTCCTCTTCCCCGAGGCGACCCTCTTCGACGACCTGGGATACGGCCGCAACCGGGCGAAGCTCGCCTGGTACAACATCGAGCCCATCCTGCAGGAGAAGAACAACCCCAATAACCCCGTCCGGGGAAACCTGACCGAACTCTCCGACCCCCGGGTCAGGAGCGTCTCGCAACAGGAGATCTTCCCACAGCGCACGCCTGACTTCGGCCAAAACCAGCTCGTCACCTTCGACATGGCCTACTACCCCAGGGAGCGAGGCCCCTACAACTACGACACCCGGGGCATCGACGCCAACGGCCGCCTGCAGGACCCACGCCGGAGATGGGGCGGTATTATGCGGGCCATCGACCAGACAGACTTCGAGACCGCGAACATCGAGTACATCGAATTCTGGATGCTCGATCCGTTCATCAAGGCCACCAACCCCGCGGGCGGCTCCCTCTATTTCAACCTGGGCAACATCTCCGAGGATGTCCTCAAGGACTCCAGGCGCTTCTATGAGAACGGGCTCTCCACGCCCAGCATACCCTCCGCCACCACCCGGTCCAACTGGGGCGTATCGCCGCTCAACCCCATCCAGGTGACGCAGGCCTTCAGCAATGACCCGGCAGACAGGCCCTACCAGGACGTCGGCTTCGACGGCATGACGGACACCTCCGAACAGCGCGTCAGAGACGCTTTCCTTACCGACATACGTAGCACCTACGGACCAGGCTCCAAAGCCTTCCTCGACGCAAAGTCAGACCCATCTTCCGATAATTTCCGGTATTACCGGGATGGTTTCTACGACAAGCTCTCCACCGGCATCCTCGGTCGCTACAAGCAGTTCAACAACCCCGAGGGCAACTCACCCGTCGCAACCGCCGGCTCGAGCTTCGCCTCCGCCTTCACCATGTATCCCGACGGGGAGGACCTCAACCGCGATAACACCCTCAACGAGGCCGAGGAATATTTCCAGTACCGGGTCGACATCCGCGCGCCAGGCCATCCCGTCATGCAGGTCGGGCAAAACTTCATCACCGACAGGAAGATCGTCAACGTACAGCTCGCCGACGGGTCGCGACAGGACCAGCTCTGGTACCAGTTCCGCATTCCCGTCGCCAAGTACGACCGCAAGGTGGGTCAGATACCTGATTTCAAGTCGGTCCGTTTCATCCGCATGTTCATGACCGACTTCGA
>RGVM01000103.1 GCA_010027295.1 Chitinophagia bacterium | reverse complement strand
TTCCCCGGTCCCTGATGCATGATGCTGTCGGGAATGGCTTTGGCCAAGGAGTCATATGCGGGCAGACGGATGGAGAAAAGGGTATCGGCAGCGATGAAGAGGGAGTCGTCGTCCTGGCGTAGCATCATGACGGGCTTTCGACTGGCGAGTAGCCGGCCGTCGGCATTGCTGAACTCTGTACGTCCCGCAAGTATCGTAACGCCCTGCGAAGTATCGCGGTATAATACATTGCCCTCCGCCACGCCGGCTCCGCTCTTCTTGTCATATTGGATGTCTTCCGCCGTGACAAACTGGGTGCTGTCCTCAATTACCGGTCTTTTCCCGAACTGTGCGTTGCCGGTCCTCAGTTCATAGCTCCCGGAGCGGGTTCGGATCACGGTGCGTCCGTCGCGGATGGTGGTGGCCGAGACGAATGTCGCCTTCTCGTGCTCCACATCGTAGAGGAGCGTATCGGTCGTCATCGTGTACTCCGGGTCTTTCAGCCGGACATCCTTGAGGAAATAGGCTTCCTTGGTGTCGGCATTGTACCTTCCCTCACGGCTGGTCAGTATGGAGCTGCCGTTCACCAGCCTGCCACCCTTGTCGTAGGTGCCTGTCCGGAGGCCTACGTCGTAATGGAGCTCGTCGGTGGTGAGCACACCCTTCCCGTCTGTGAGCCGGACTTTCCTTCGGAGGGTGGCCATACGGCTGTCGCCAAGGTAGGTCAGCTGCTGGGCATAGGTGTGCACGCTGTCCGAGTCGTTGATATGGATGTTTCCGAAGGCCTCGACGATATTCCTGGATTCGTCCTTGACGGCGCTGTCGCAATGGAATCGGGTACCGCCCTGCAGCAGTTCCACGTTTCCTGCGAGGATGTAGCTCTCCGTGAGGCTGTCGGTACGTACAATGGTGAGCCTGTCAGCGCGAATGATGCGAACAATGCGGGCCGTATCGCCGGTTGACGGCTGCTGGGCGAAGCTGGCCGATGCCAGCGCCATCAGGCAGGGGAGGGTTGCCTTCCGCAGGATCCTCATGGAAGGGGTACTTTGCCTGTGCTGTCAGGCAGCGGGGCCATCAGCGGCTGCTCCTTCTCCTTGCGCCCGAAGACGGAGAAGCTGATGTAGCGCTTGGGGTGCATCCTCAGGTCCTGCAGGAGGATGTTCAGGCTGTTTGCGGTAGCATCGAGATTGCGGTAGAGCTTAGGGTCGTGCAGCAGGAGGCCAGCTGTTCCGCTACCTTTATTTACCTGTTCCAGTGCGATGTTCAGGTTGTCCACGGCGGACTGCACCTTGGAAAGCGTTCTCTCCAGGTCCATCGAGGCCAGTTTCGAGGAGAGCGCATTCAGGTTTGAGAGGATTCTTCCTATAGTGTCGTTGTTCTTGCGGAGGTTGCCCGAGATGGAACTTGCATTGCGAAGCGTGGCTGCGAGATCGCCGTTGCGCGTATCCATGAGTGTCTTGAGAGATCGGCTGGTTTCCGAGAGGTCCGCCAACATCGACTGCAGATGTGCCTTGGCGGCAGGGTCGAGGGTGCCACCCACCTGTTCTACAAGGGAGTCTATGGATTTGAGGGTTCCGTTTACATTCGTCATCACAGGAGCCACGGCCCCTTTAAGGTCGTCGAGCATCCCCGTGGCCGTCACGGTGCGAATCGTATCTCCATTTCCGATGAGTTTCTTGGAGCTGCCGCGTACGATGGTCACGGATGTGCTGCCGAGGGGGTTGGCATTGATCACGGCATAGGAGTCCTCGGGTATGTTCACGTCCCGGGTCAGGTGGAATCCCACCACAACGGCAGTAACGTCTTCGTCCGACTCGTCCATTGTCGTGACATTCCCTACCTGAAGGCCGTTGATCCGGATGGCATCCGATGTGCTCAAACCGTCTGTACGGGAGAAGACGGCGTAGATGGTGTCCTTCCTTGCCATCAGGTTACGGCCCTTCAGAAAGTTGAAACCCAAAATCAGCACCGTGATGGCTATCGCGGCGAGCGCGCCGACGCGTGTTTCATTGGAAACTTTCATGCGGTAAAGATAAAGGGGTTGCTGGTCGCGGCAAAGAAACCCGTCTTTCCCGAACTTATCAGCTCGACAACGGGCATTCCGCCGGGAGTCTCAACGGCCCGCAACGGGGGCGGCCTTGACGGGTGACACAGAGTCGGTCCGGACTGGCGCGCCGTTCTCGAGCTGTGTCTTGTAGCGGATGACCCCGTTGGCGATGGACTGGACGATCTGGGCCTGGCCTTCCTCGCTGTTCAGGTAGTTCTCCTCCTCCTCGTTGGTGATATAGCCCGTCTCGACGAGTACGGCAGGCATGTTGGTGGCCTGCAGTACCCAGATGCCCATATGGTTGCGCTGCAGCACCCCCCAGCTGCGTCTGCCGGCTTTCACGAATTCATCCTCTATGAAGGAACCGAGCTTGACGCTGTTCTTGAAAAATTTCTGTGACCAAAGGTGGGCCATGATCTTCGCTTCCGTGCTCTCGGGGTCGGGGATGTCCATCACCTCGGCGTCGGATTCGAAGCGTGGCTGTTCGAGGAACTCCTCTGCTTTTTTAGAGGACCTGTCGGCCGCAAAGACGTAGGTGGAAGTCCCATAGGCTGGGTTTGGCGTGGTCCAGGTCCTATAGACGGGCTCCTTGCGGGTGTACTTCTTCCTTTTGCTGCCCTTGCCCTTGTAGTAGGTGACGGTCTTGTAGTGCAGGAACTCGCGGTGCCTGACGGGAGGTGCCGCGTTCACGTGCACACATACAAAAAGGTCGCCTTTCTCCCGGTTGGCGATGTCGGCCTTCTCTTTGACATGGTTAAAGATATCGGTCGTCCGTGTCATCACGATCCTGGTCTCAGGAAGCGCCTTTCGCAGGACTTCTTCCAGCTTGAGGCTCATCTGGAGTGTTAATTGCGCCTCTGTCGAATAGCGCCCCTTGGCGCCCTGGTCGGTACCGCCATGGCCGGGGTCTACGATGATAGTTCGAATGCGCGGACCCGGACGTACGGCCTGAGCCTTGGCCGGGAGTTGCGCCGTAATTAGAATGGCCGGCAACAGGAAATGGAGAGGGCGGAGCGGAGTCATCGATCGATCAGGGTTGATGTCGCACCGGCTACCGGCAGGTAGCGGGCCCGTGGGTGGGAATTATGGTTATTTTTGTGCGCCCACCATGATAGGACGCTCCTCCAAAAATAGTCCAATTTCCAAACAAGCTCCTGCCTCCCTGGCGATCATTCACATCATTTTGGCTGTATTGGGGCTGTCGGCATCTGTTGGGACGCTGGCTGCCGAACCTGGTTTCACTCCTCTCACTGACACGCTACCCATTCCGGTCAGGGCCGCAAGGGCAAACACAGCGGCAGTGGGGATGCCTGCCCCGACTGACACTCTGCCCGGGAAGCCCCCTGACAGCTCCGCCACGGCCCGACGCATCGACACTTTTTCCTATCGGCTGTCGGCGGACACCCTCGACGCCCCCGTCCAGTACAAGGCCGAAGACTCCATGGTCCTGCAGGTGGACTCGCGCAGGATCCTGCTCTACGGCAAGACGGAGGTCAACTACACCGACGTCAGTCTCAAGGCGCCGAATCTGGTCTTCGACCAGGCCACCAACGTCGTCACCGCCCGTATGGGCCGAGACAGCAGCGGCAAGGTACAGGGCATGGCAAAACTCACCCAGGGCGAAACCACCACGGTAAGTGACAGCATCCGCTTCAATTTCAAGACCCAGCGTGGCCTCACCTACAACTCCTTCTTCCAGCAGGACGAGATCTACAACTTCGCGCAGAAGGTCAAGAAGTCAGACCCCGAGACCTTCTTCGCCTCGAAGGGCCGCTTCACGACCTGCAACCTCGACACGCCCCACTTCGCCTTCCGATTTAATAAGGCCAAGTTCATCAACAAGAAGATAGCCGTCACCGGACCCGTGCACCCCGAATTCGAGGACGTGCCCGTCCCCATCTACCTGCCCTTCGCCATATTCCCTCTGGCCTCCGGCCGACGCTCAGGCTTCATCCCCCCACAGTTCACCGTCACGGAGGACTTCGGTCTCGGGCTGGAGGGCATGGGCTACTACAAGGTCATCAACGACTACCTCGATGCGAAGGCCTGGGGCGATTTCTACTCCTACGGGAGCTGGAGACTCAACTTCTCACCCTCTTACAGGAAGCGGTACCGTTACAACGGTACGTTCAACATCAGCCTGCAGAATACGAAGTTCGCCTTCAAGGGAGACCCCGACTACCGACGGAACAAGAGTTTCTTCGTCACTTGGTCGCACGGCATGGATAGCAAGGCGAGGCCGGGAGTGAACTTCAGCGCCAGCGTACAGGCAGGCAGCAGCAAATACCTCTCGCTGGTCCCAAACGGAGCCCTGCTCAACGCTGGCGCCGGCGGTGGCAGGGGTGGTAATTACATGCAGCCCGTCAACTTCACCAATCAGCTCAACTCGACCATCTCACTCCAGAAGAACTGGGTGGGCAGACCCTTCAACCTGAGCATGAACATCAACCACAACCAGAACACCAACACCAAGCTCGTCAACCTCAGCCTGCCCGACATCACCTTCGTCATGAACACCATCTACCCCTTCCAGCAGAAGGACCAGGTGGGCGAGACGAAGTGGTACCAGAAGCTAGGCGTGGGCTACAACAGCAACGTAAGGGGACAGGTGTCGTTCTACGACACGGCATTCCGACTCAAACAACTCATCGACACTTTCCAGTGGGGTGCCGTACACGACATCCCCATCACACTTTCGCTGCCGGCACTCGGCCCGCTGCAAGTGGCGCCCAACATCTCATACCGGGAGCGCTGGTACGCACAGCAGCTCTTCCGCCGCTGGAACCCTGTCACCGAGAAGCTCGACACCACCGTCGAGAAGGGCTTCTTCACCGGCCGAGAGATGTCTGCCGGAATCGCCTTCAATACCGCCTTCTTCGGGACCTTTCTCGCCTCCCGGAAGGATGCTCGGGTGCAGGCCATTCGACATGTCATGAGGCCGCAGATGAGTGTAAATTACCGCCCCGACCTCATGAAGCAGTTCTATTACCGCGAGCGTGTCGACAAGGCGGGCAACTACCAGCTCATGTCCGTCTTCGACGGATCCCTCTACGGGCCCTTCTCCCCGGGAGAGAATGGCGGCATCGGCTTCGGCATCGACAACAACCTCGAGATGAAGGTCAAATCACGGACCGACACCACCGAGGAAGGTATCCGCAAGGTCAAGCTCATCGACGGCTTCGGCATCAACGGCGGGTATAACTTCCTGGCAGACTCCTTTCAGCTGAGCACCTTCAGCGTCTATGCCCGCAGCATGCTGTTCGACAAGGTCAGCATCACAGCCAACGGCACCATCGACCCCTACGAGTCAGACCCGTTCACGGGAAGGTCTATCAACAGATACGTTTGGCAAAACGGGCGCTTCCGGCTGGGGAACATCGTGAATGGAAGCCTCAACATGTCCACTTCCCTGCAGAGCAAGAAAAAGGACGAGAAGAAGCAGACCAACGAGGAACTCCTCAAGCAACAGTCGGAAAACCTCTCGCCGGACCAGGTCATGCAACAGCTAGACTATGTCCGTAGGAACCCCGGAGAGTTCACCGACTTCAACATCGCATGGTCCCTTAACCTCGGTCTGAGCCTGAGCTTCTCGCGGATGCTGCAGAGCGACTATACCTATCGGACGGAGTTCACCTCGAGCTTCAACTTCAGCGGCGACTTCAACATTACGCCCAAGTGGAAGATGGGGGCCACAGGCTTCTACGACATGCGTACCATGAAGCTGCAGTCGCTTACCACTTTCGTTTCGCGCGACCTGCACTGCTGGCAGATGTCGATCAACGTCACACCCGTCGGCCTCTTCCGTTTCTTCAATATGAATATCAGTCCGAAATCGGGCATGCTGAGGGACCTCCGCATCAACCGCACCCGCTACTTCTATTCCAACTAGGTCGGGGTGGCATGCGCTTCGTAGTATGCCCACATCGTTTGGAACACGGTCTCTTTCAGGGCCACGGGATCCTCACCTGGGCGGACATCCACAGGTGCCAGGAAGTGCAACTCCAGCTGACCGGGGTGAAAGCCCATGGGCGGTTGGCTCGGCAGCATCCGAGAAGTACCGAAGATCAGGGCAGGGATGATGGATTTCCCCGTCTCGCAGGCGAGTCTGAAGGCCCCGTCATGGAATGACTTCAGCGGCTTTCCGGTCAGGTTTCTCGTGCCCTCGGGATAGATGCACATATGCATACCTTCTTCCAGTACCCGACGCATGGCCCCATAGCTGTCGCGCCGGCTTTTCTCGCTATGCCTGTCGACCAGCACGGACCCTCTCCTGTAGATGATGCCGAACAGCGGGATCCGCGCCATCTCCACCTTGGCGATGGTCTTGTTGGGGCCGGGTATACCCGGTGTGGTGACAGGCACGTCCATGAGCGAATTGTGGTTGCAGACGACGATGTAGTTGCTTCCCGGCTCGAAATGCTCCCGGCCTCGGATACGGAGACGTACTCCCGCCAGCGGGAAGAAGACTGCCATCCATGCCCTGAGCAGTCGGATCACGATGTCCGTACGCCTCGGCTCCGGCCAGAGGCCCGCAATCCAGATGGGCAGGAGCACCAGCGACATGGTCAGGATGAACGCGAGGCCCACATAGACCGTAAACAAGCGGTTCAGGAGTCGCTTCATGATTGCCCGCTTTCAGGGTTCCAGTCGACGGGAGTGATGCCCTTGGAGACGAGCCATGCGTTGGCCCGCGAGAAATGCCTGCACCCGAAGAAACCCTTGTCGGCCGAAAACGGCGAGGGATGGGCCGCCCTCAGCACGAGATGCCTGGCCGGGTCGACCTGAGCGGCCTTCTCCTGTGCGAAACGTCCCCAAAGCATGAAGACAATGTTGTCCCTGCGCTCCGACAGCACGCGGATGACTGCATCCGTGAAGGGCATCCAGCCGATGCCCGCATGACTGTTCGGCTCGTTCGCCCGCACGGTGAGGGATGCGTTCAGTAAGAGGACGCCCTGTTGCGCCCATCGGGTCAGGTTGCCGCTCCGTCCCGATGGCCGCAGGCCCGTGTCGGAGGCAATCTCCTTGAAGATGTTCATGAGTGAGGGAGGGGGCTTCACACCATCGGGGACGGAGAAGCTGAGGCCATGTGCCTGCCCCGGGCCATGGTAGGGGTCCTGGCCCAGTATCACGACCTTCACCGAATCGAAAGGTGTCAGTTCGAAGGCGTTGAATATGAGGGCGCCGGGTGGATATAGCGTCTTGCCGGATGCCCGCTCTACCTTGAGGTGCCGCACCAGCTCGGTGAAGTACTCCTTCTGGAATTCCATCCCAAGGGCTTCCTTCCAGCCGGGCTCAATCCTGACTTCCATGCCTCAAATATCCGGAAAACATGGGCGCTGCGACACCCGTCCTGAAAGTATGGCGAAGTTGTCATCCATCCCGGAAACGTACTTCGGAGGGATTCCTATCTTTGCATCGCAGAATCCCCGCGTCAGGCCATTCTTTCGGAACCGGCTTGCCACACATGGGTTTCCCTGCAAGGCCGGTCCCGTAGCTCAGTTGGATAGAGCATCAGCCTTCTAAGCTGGTGGTCATTGGTTCGAATCCAATCGGGATCACATTTTCATGAAGATCTTACAGTGGGGGGGACATGGATACATGCCCCCTCCATTGTCACGGGAGCTTTTACAATCCTGGTTTTTTTCTGATAGCCTCCCTGCGCTTTGGATTACCGGAGGGCTTTCATGCCAGTTGGTGACTCACCGATTCTTGCGGGTTTCCTGGCTCGCGCCAGGCGCTCTTGGGCAGGGATGATTCCATGTAACTCAGTTGCCGCTCTCCCTGTCGAGCTGATCGAAGACATCCTCGAATTGTTTTTCCAGAACGGTCAGTCGTGACATCAGGTCCTTGTATTTCCGCTCTGT
>RGVM01000102.1 GCA_010027295.1 Chitinophagia bacterium | reverse complement strand
ACCTTCACAGTCATGATGAACTTCATCCCCGTCTTCCCCCTCACGCTGGTCGTGTACCCGGGGGAAGACCTCAACCTGCACATCTTCGAACCGCGCTACAAACAGCTCATCACCGAATGCAGCGCCAGCGGCAAGCCCTTCGGCATCCCGTCGGTGATCGACAACCGGGTCTCCGAACTGGGCACCCTCATGACCGTGCGAGAGGTCGTGCGGACATACGACAACGGGGAGATGGACATCACCACCCAAGGCCTGCGCGTCTTCCGCATCCTCGAGAAGATGGCCGAAGTGCCTGGGAAACTCTATTCCGGCGCCATCGTCGAATATCCCGATGATCGGGACGACGGCGACCCTGACCTCATGGAGAAGCTCCGCGAGGGCGTGGCGGCCCTCCATCGCCTGCTGGAAGTCAAGAAACGCTTCGAACCGCGCGAGACGGGCCTCATGCCGGCCTCTCCCTCGCACAGGAGTACGAACTCCTCGGACTCTTCTCGGAGCGGCACCGGCAGGAATACCTCCGCCGGCATATCCAGACGGTCCTCCCCATCATGTCCGAGATGGAGGCCCTGAAGGAGAAGATTCGCCTCAACGGACATTTCAAGAACCTCCCCGGCTTTGGGCCGCTGGCCTGAGGCCGCGGACGACCGGCCCAAGCATACACTGCCACCGATGAAGACCCTCTGCCTCGACTTCGGGAACACCCGCCTCAAGTACGCCCTTTTCGCGGGAGAGGGCATTGTCGCCTCCGAGACGCTGCCGGACGACTCCGACGCGACCCTGTCGGAGATCCTGGAAAGGCATGCCCCCGACAGGGCCATCCTCTCCTCCGTCATCCGACACAACCCCGGCGTGGAGAACCTGCTGGCCTCGGCCTGCCGCTTCCACCGGCTCTCGCACGAGACGCGCGTACCCTTCACTGTCGCCGTGGGCAGGCCCGAGACCATGGGCGCCGACCGGCTGGCCCTCGCATCCGCCGCCGTCCGGTTCTTCCCGAAACGCAACAACCTAGTCATCGGGCTGGGCTCCGCCATCACCTACAACTTCATCAACCCCTTCCACCAGTTCCTCGGCGGCGGCATCTCGCCCGGCATGGAGATGCGGTTCCGCTCCCTCCACGAACATACGGCCCTGCTGCCGCTCGTGCAGAAGGACTGGAACTTCCCGCTCATCGGGTACGACACCCGCACCAACATCCTGAGCGGGGTGGTGCTCGGCATGGCCGGCGAGATCGACGGGATCGTGCGGGCCTACGAGGAGCGCTACGCCGACCTCAACGTGGTGCTCACGGGCGGTGACAACGGCTATTTTGCGGGCCTGCTGAAAAGTCGGATATTTGCCGACCCAGATTTCTTATTCAAAGGCCTGTATGCACTCAGCGAAGCCAACGACCCGTCCTGACGGCCTCCTCACCGTGGCGGCGTTCCTCCTGATCAGTGCGGCTGGCACGCAGGCGCAGGAGAACTCCCCCTACTCGCGCTTCGGCCTCGGCGATATCATCAATTCGCAAAACATCGTCAGCCGGTCCATGGGCGGCCTGTCGATAGGGTTCGCCGACTACCAGGCCGTCAACTTCATCAACCCCGCGAGCTACGCCAACCTCAAGGTCACGACCCTGGACGTGGGCCTGGAAGTGTCGTCGCGCACCCTCCGCTCCAGCACTCCCGTCAAAAGGTTCAATTCGAAGTACATGATCCCGACCTACCTCCAGATCGGGATGCCGCTGTCGAAGAAGAAGCCCTGGGGCCTCAACCTCGGGATGGTGCCGCTGACCCGCATCAACTACAACCTCAGCACGCGGACGCGCATCACGGGCGTCGACAGCGTCCTCTACAACTACATGGGCAAGGGTGGCACCTACCAGGCCTTCATGGGCATGGGCTACGGCGGTAAACGCCTCAGCGTCGGCCTCAACGCGGGCTACCGCTTCGGCAACAAGCTCTACACCACCCGCGTCATCCTCGTCAACGACACCGTCCCCTACCGCAAGGCCAACGTCGCCGACACCACCCGCTTCGGCGGCCTCTACGCCGAGGCCGGACTGCAATACACCATCCCCCTCGGCAAGACCACCCGCATCCGCCTCGGCGTCACCGGCAGCCTGCAGCATACGTTGAAAGCCTCGCGCGACATCTCGCGGGAGACCTTCGAGTACAGCCCCTCCAACGGCATCGACATCCTCGACAGCGTCTACCGGGCCCTGGACGACAAGGGCTCCATCATCTACCCCGGCAGCCAGGGCTTCGGCTTCACCGTCGAGAAGGATGCCAAATGGCTCTTCGGCGCCGAATTCCAGCAATACGGCTGGGAGGCCTACCGCTACTACGGCTCCGCCGACCCCCTCCGCAACAGCTTACCTACCCGACGTCAACGGCAAGGGCTACTGGTCGCGCGTCATCTACCGGGCGGGCTTCTCCTACGGGGCGGACCCCGTCGTCGTCGCCAAGCCCATGAACCAGCTGCTCTTCACCGCCGGCGTCGCCCTCCCCGTACGGAGGAGTTTCTACACCAACCAGTTCACCACCGTGAACCTCGCCATCGAAGCCGGCAGCCGCGGCAGCAAGTCCAATGCCATCCGCGAGAACCTCTTCCGCATCGCCCTCGGCCTCAACCTCTCCGACATCTGGTTCAACCCCCGCAAATACGACTGACGGCCACGGGATGACAAAGTCCCTTCCCATACGGACAATCCTCAGGGCAGCCCTCCCCGGCTGCCTTTTGCTTGCCGCCTGCGTGAACGACGAGGAGGCCGTCCGCACCCTCGTGACCCGCAAACCCGGCGTCGACGAGGCCTCCGGCATCGTCAGCTATATGAGCCAGTCGGGCCGCATGCGCGCCCGCCTCACCGCACCGCTCATGCTCCGCTACCAGGACACCCTGCCCCGCATGGAATTCCCCAGGACCCTCCATGTCGACTTCTACGACTCGCTGCTCTCGATCCAGAACACCGTCGACGCCCGCTACGCCCGCTACCTCGAAATGCAGAACAAGGTCCTCCTCAAGGATAGCGTTCGCGTCTACAACCGCCAGGGCGACACCCTCTTCTGCCAGGAACTCTGGTGGGACCAGGCCGCGGAGAAATTCCATACCGACAAGCCCGTCAGGATCAACCGACCCGGCACCATCATCAACGGCGTGGGACTCACCGCGCCGCAGGATTTCGCCACCTTCACCATCTTCCGCATCACCAACAGCCTGCTGAGGGTGGAAGGCGGCATCGAAGGGGCGGCAGCACCCGCAGCACCCGATCCCTCCGTACGGCGCTGACCGCCGGTCCCCGCGCCCTGACGCGACAGGCCCGCTCCCCGCTCGGCGCTTCTTCAGTATCTTGCCGGAAATCGTCACGGATGCAATACCGCTACATGGGCCGCACCGGCCTCCAACTCAGCGTACTCTCCTACGGCAGCTGGGTGACCTTCCACAAGCAGATTGAGGACGGCACGGCCGACCGGCTCATGGGCCTGTCCTACGACGCAGGCATCAACTTCTTCGACAACGCCGAGGGATACGCCTTCGGCGAGAGCGAGAAGATGATGGGCCGCGTGCTGAAGACGAAGGACTGGGACCGCAGCTCCTACATCGTCTCCTCCAAAGTGTACTTCGGATGGCGAGACCCCAACAAGCCCAACCAGACCGGCCTCAGCCGCAAACACGTCTTCGAAGCCTGCCATGAGGCGCTGAAGCGGCTGCAGCTCGACTACCTCGACCTGTACTTCTGCCACCGACCCGACCCCAACGTACCCATCGAGGAGGTCGTGTGGACCATGCACAACCTCATCCAGCAGGGCAAGGTACTCTACTGGGGCACCAGCCAGTGGAGCGGCGCCGAGATCATGGAGGCCCACCGCGTGGCGCAGCAGTACGGCCTCATAGGTCCCGTCATGGAGCAGCCCCAGTACAACATGTTCGAGCGCTTCAAGGTCGAGCTCGACTACCAGCCCGTCTACCGCAACGTGGGCCTCGGCACCACCATCTGGAGCCCGCTGGCCGCCGGCTTCCTCACGGGCAAGTACCTCGACGGCATCCCGGCCGACTCGCGCCTCGCCATCGAGGGGTTCGACTGGCTCAAGAACCGCTGGCTGCAGGACCAGAAGATCGAGAAGCTGAAGAAACTCATCGCCCTGGCCGACCGCATGGGCGTCTCCATCGCCTCACTCGCCATCGCCTGGACCATCCACAACCCGCATGTGACGACCGCCATCCTGGGCGCCACCCGCGAGTCGCAGCTGACGGAAAACCTCAAAGCCCTCGACGTCCTGCCCATGCTCACCCCCGGTGTCATGGAAGAGATAGAAGGCATCCTGGGGAACCGGCCGACGATGGACCTCGCCTGATCGCGTAGGCCATCCACGATTAGGCTCCCCTATTTCCGGGAGCTCAATGCTGCGGAGACACCAAACCCCGCCGCTTAAGCTCCCGGCGTTGGACGGAAGGCATCATCGTGTCAGCCGAAGAGGGATACTTGTATGTCCTTCGCAATTATAGGGATTCAATCGAAGAACGCATCGAAATCCGAGTCAATCTGGAAGATACTGACACCGGATTTCCGTAGGTATTCAATGTCCCTTTTCGCCCCTGACATCGGATCCTCCAAAGTATAGTGACCAAAGTTGACGGATGCACACACTTGAATATTGTTTTTCTGGCACCAACGGATGGTTTCGGCATTCAATCGGTTACCATGGTCGAACATATAATATTTCTCCTTGATATCTTCACCATTCTCCATTCTCCTTTTCATTAATTCGAATTCTGACATTCTGAAACCAAACATTCCACCATCGTAGAAAGCCGAGACATCATTCCGGATGAAGAACGCCTCCTTCAACATATCATGTTTTTTCAACAGATCATTCACTTTACGATTGTACCATTCTATGGGTTTTTCAAGCTTCAAATCGACCATGATCCTCACATGATGCTTCTTCATCATGCGTAGCACGTCTTCGAAGAGCATCGGGCTGTAGTTTCCACGGATTGCCTTGACCCTTCGCAACTCATCATACGTCAGTTCTGACACCTTGTTTCCGAGATTGTAGGTAACGGTGAGCAGATCATGATGATTTACGACCAAAACACTGTCTTTTGTGGCCCTGACATCTATCTCGAGCATCCAGTAACCACTGTCCATCGCCGAATTCAGGGATGCGGGATCATATTCATCGTACAAACCCTCGCAAATCCCCCCGCGGTGTGCAACAAAATGAAACGCTTTATACTTGGGCCTAATGGTGTCTTTGTAAAGTAGTTTGAAAGGTTGTATTGTTCCGGGCAGGACGGCAGGAAATGTTGCAAATACAATTGAGGAGCTGGCTGACACCAAAAGAAAGGAGAGGAGGATTTGCAATAACGAGATGTGCCGCTTCATAATCTTTCATTTTTCCTTTGACAAATAGGGGCCGAAAACATTAATGACGTTTCGGTCCGTGTTCAAATGGTTCAGGATGTACACTGAATAACTGTCACCTGGGGGATACACCCTGATTACGACATGTCCCTGAGTGCTTTTGTAACTTCGGTCGATTAACTCCCCGATGACGATCTTGTTGGCGTCCAGCATATTCGTGGCAAAAAGGTCACGGTCTGATGGCCATATATTTCTGGAAGTCATGCGGAGCAGGCTCTCATGGCCGGGATGGTCGGACGACCAGACTTCCTGTACGATCACCCGTGGTTTGAGGACACTCAGATAATATGCCGACATGGCGTCTCTGTTGGCATGATGGTTGCAGGTGGCGACATCCACCTCCCCTACAGCCGGGGCTATAAGACTTTCCACATCGTTCCACTCAGGAGCCTTTATGAAGTCAGGCTGAGGGCCGGCCACGTCACCTCCCGTGTAAAAGGAGAATTTCCCGTATCTGACCAGGATGCCACAGGAAAGTGGATTTTCGCCTGGTAGAGGAGAAGTGCTTTTACCGATGGATACCGGGGGCATCTTGGTGACAAATGACCCGTCATCCTTACCCGTCCATACCCTGCCGTTTGCGGTGACGTTCCTGACATGGAAGCCGGGGAATCCGCCGGGATTGTTGAGCAGTGTGATTTGATCCTTTGCGCCTACCCTGAGCTCCTCCACTTTCAGGTTATTTTTCTTTTCGTGGTAGCTGATGAAGTTCCAATAATTGATCATGTCCCGGTACAGGATTCCGTTCTCTTTGGCTTGTTGTCTCATATCGAACGGATACTGATAACCTCGGTCGATCAATTTCCCGATCCGGATGCTGTCACCAACTCCGGTAATCCCAGTCAGAAAATAATCCCCTTTTTGGGATGCGGGCACCCCGCTGTACATTCCTCCGAAATGATCGTTGTGAAAATGACTGATCAGAGCATAATCCAACCCCTTCTTGTTGATTTTGCGCAGGGCGGAACTGATGTAATCGACCTGCCACTGAAAACCTGATTTCGAATAGTTGGGATATCGAGGCGTGTTCCTGGGAGAATTCGTCCTGGCTGACGTGGGGTCGAGCTCTCCTGCATCGACGAGCATCGTTGTGCCGTCCGGGAGAATGTAAAAGGCACAGTTGCCTGTGCCGGTGCTTATGAAATGAATGTCGAGCATCCCTTTCTCCCATGCGTTCAGATACTGCTTATCCTGTGCCGCTCCCCATAGTGGGAGCAGGCACAGGATGAACAGGTTCATATGCTTTATCATAGTCAGAATGAGTATTTCAATCCAAGCTGTATGCGGTACAGCTTGCTTGCGTCCACAATGTACCTCATGTTCCCCGCATCCCTGTCGATGACATAGGTGTACTTCTGTGTGGTGGCATTGAACCCTGTGATTTGATAGAGCCGTGTGTTGCTGACGTATTTGTAGCCGCCCCATTTGTAGTTTATCAGGTTCAACACATTGAAGAGGTCCACACGGAAAGACAGGTTCCTCGTTTGCTTGAATTTCACATCTTTCAGCAGACTGATGTCGAACTGGCTCCTCCACGGCTGCATTCCCCCGTTCAACCCTCCGAATGTCCCTTTGTATTTATCCAGGAATGCTCTGTAATTGGCGGATGTATTCGCCCATACGTAATCCAAATCAGCCTTAATGGCAGCAGGTGCCGTAGCCGGGTCAAAGATGAAGGAGAGATCCTCGTTGACGCTATACGAGGTGTTGTCGCCGTTTTGGTCCCTGTTCAGATTCGAGTAGAAAGTGTTCCACTGGCCGAGTATCAAGGTGGCAGTAGCGCTGAATCCTTTCCATGAGGGCGATAGTGCCGACAGTACGAATTTGTTGCGCATGTCGTCATCGTCATTCCATGAAGCGGCATCCGTCTTATAGCTGTTGTATGTATACGTGGTTATGAACCTGTCCTGGGGATTCCCCGAGTTGTATCGTACACCGCCTCTGGAGTGCCCGTAGGTATAGGATGCCCTGAATTCCCCATCCTTGAGCTTGTATGCGCCTTCCAACACAGCGAACCAACTGGTCTGTGCCCAGCTCGCATTCGTGAACATGAGCACTTCGTTGAATCTTGTTGATTTCCTGGCATACTTGTAATCAGCCAGGCCATTGGAGGCCACGAGGTTCGGCGCCACATAGACGCCCCTGTTGTTTTCTTCTGCCACATAGAACCTGGGGTTGTCCGCAAGGTTCTTGTTCTCAAGCATGTACCCCTTGGTGGTCCGGTTGAAGTAGAGGCCTGCGGACACATATATTTTATTCGTCAGGAATTTGGTGTAATCAAGGTTCATCTTGAATGTCGTGGGGGTTTCAAGCTTCTTGTCGAGAAGGTGCACGGCATTGGGGATGTTGTCCAGGTTCATGCCCCTGGGCTTTATCCAGTTTTCATATCCGGGCACATTGGAGAAACTCTTGTAAAAGGACACCCAATCGGCTGCCGGCATGTTCACATCCCCCTTCCTGACAGAAACCGACTTGTAATTTCCCGCATTGTTGATCAATGCAAAGGAAAGCGCCTGGCTGGTAAACTCGCTTGTCATCCAGCCAAACCCGAATTTAATGATATCTGTACCCTTTCCCTTGACATCCCACAGCAGGTTGAACCTTGGC
>RGVM01000101.1 GCA_010027295.1 Chitinophagia bacterium | reverse complement strand
CGTGCTTCAGGAAGGCATATACATCCCTCCATTCTGCCGTCTCCAGAACGACCGCCTCCATCAGCCCCTCGATGCCGCCGGGTGCGGCCGAAGCCCCCAGCTGCGGGTCGCTGCAGAGCCAGATCGCCCGGCAGCCGAGGTTCTTCGCCAGCTGCACATCGGTGATGCGGTCGCCGATGACGAAGGAGTTGGCGATGTCATATGCTTCGTTATCCAGATATCGTTGCAGCATACCGATGCCGGGCTTCCGGGTGGGGGCGTTCTCATGCGGCATCGTCGGGTCGATATGCTCCGCGGAAAAGACGACGCCCTCCCCGGCGAAGGTCTTCAGGATATGGTCATGCACCGGCCGGAACTGTTCCTCGGGGAAGGAATCTGTCCCGAGGCCGTCCTGGTTGGAGACGAGAACGAGTTCATAGCCGGTCTCCGCTGCGATGCGGGGCAGGTAGGTCAGCGCACCCGGGTAGAATTCGAGTTTGCCGAAATCGTCGAGCTGGTAGGTGGGGGGCGCCTCCTTCACAAGGGTGCCGTCCCTGTCTATGAAGAGTATTCTTTTCATCACGGATGGTTGGGGGTGCGAGGAATGCCTCATCTGTCTTCATACCTTCCAGGCATCCAGGGCCTTCAGAAGCGCCTCGTTCTCCGCGGGCGTGCCGACGGTGATGCGGAGGCAGTCGGCGCAGCCGGGCTGCGAGCTGCGGTCGCGCACGACGATGCCGTGGTCCAGGAAGTGCCCGTAGAGCGCCCTCGCATGCGGGACGCGCACCAGCAGGAAGTTGGCGTCGGAGGGGAACACGTGCAGGACCGCGGGATGAGCGTGCAGTGCGTCCGCGAGGCGCTCCCGCTCCGACACGAGGATGCGGATCATGTCGTTCACCTGCCCCACTTCCTCCAGCGCCTGCAGGGCGAGCTCCTGCGAGGCGCCGTTGATGTTGTAGGGCGGCTTGATGCGGTTCATCACCTCAATGACGGCGGCCGACGCGAAGGCCATGCCAATGCGCAGGGACGCGAGGCCCCAGGCCTTGCTGAGTGTCTGCACCACTACAAGGTTCGGATACTCGGTGAGCTCCGTCAGCAGCGAGCGCTGCCTGGAGAAATTGATATAGGCCTCGTCGACGACGACCAGCCCTTCGAAGTTGTTGAGCACGGTCTCGACATCCGTCCTGTCGAGACTGTTGCCGGTGGGATTGTTCGGCGAGCAGAGCCATACGATCCGCGTGTCTGCATCGACGGCATCCTCCAACGCCTCCATGTCGAGGCCAAAGCCGGCGGTGAGCGGCACCTTCCGGACGGCGACCCCGTTGATGGCGGCGCTCACCTCGTACATGCCGTAGGTGGGCGGACAGACCACGACATTGTGCAGGCCGGGCTCGCAAAAGGCCCGGTAGAGGATGTCGATGGCCTCGTCGCTGCCGTTGCCCAGGAAGATATGCTCCGCCGCGACGCCCTTCACTTCCGAGATGCGTGCCTTGAGGGCCGACTGGTGCGGGTCCGGATAGCGGTTCCGCCAGGTCAGGAGCGGCGAGCCCAGGCTGTTCTCGTTGGCGTCGAGGAATACCTTCGCCTCGCCGTGGAACTCGTCACGCGCAGAAGAGTACGGCACAAGGTTCCTGATATTGGGTCTCACGAGGCTCTCGATATCGAACATCTGTCCTGTTGTTTTTCCATTCATTGTTACCGGAGCCTTCGCTGGAGGCCGGAATGCGTTTCCTTCCCAACCGTCCGTGTATCCGCTCCCAGCGCGCTCATGCGCACCCGCACCGCCTCGGCGTGCGCCTGCAGCCCCTCCGCCTCGGCCATCCTGACGACGGTGGGGCCGATGCCGAGTATCCCCTCGGCGGTGATACGCTGGAAGGTCACCTTGCGCACGAAGCTGTCCACGCTCACACCGCTGTAGGCGCGGGCATGCCCGTTGGTGGGGAGGGTGTGGTTGGTGCCGCTGGCGTAGTCCCCCGCGCTCTCCGGCGTGTAGGCGCCGAGGAAAACGGAGCCCGCCGACCTGACCTTGTCGGCCCATGCCTCCGCATCGCGGCATGCGATGATGAGGTGCTCCGGGGCATAGGCGTTGGCAAGGTCCATGCCTTCCGAGAGGTCGGCCACCCGCACGGCCCTGCTGTTGGCGAGGGCCTGTTGCGCCACGCCCTGCCGGCCGAGCAGCAGGACCTGACGGCCCAGCTCGGCGATGGTGCGCTCTATGAGTGCCTGGTCGTCGCTGATCAGCAGCACTTGAGAATCCGGTCCGTGCTCCGCCTGCGAGAGCAGGTCGGCCGCGACGAAGCAAGGGTCGGCGTCGGCATCCGCCAGGATGCAGACTTCGCTGGGACCGGCCGGCATGTCGATGGCGAGGCCTTCCGACTGCGCCATGCGCTTGGCGGCCGTGACGTATTGATTGCCGGGACCGAAGATCTTATCGACACGGGGGATGGATTCCGTACCATAGGCCATCGCCGCGACGGCCTGGACGCCCCCCACCCGGAACACGCGGTGGACGCCCGTCAGTCCGGCCGCGAAGAGGATGGCGGGATGGATGCCGCCTTCGGCGTCGGGGGGCGTGCAGAGCACCACCTCCCGGCAACCTGCGATGGAGGCGGGCACCGCCAGCATCAGCACCGTGGAGAAGAGCGGCGCCGTGCCCCCGGGGATGTAGAGGCCCACCCTCTCCATCGGCAGCGGACGACGCCAGCAGAGCACACCGGGCATCGTCTCGACGGGGTCCTCAGGCCTGACCTGCGACTCGTGGAAGCGACGGATGTTCCGCTCCGCCTGCCGTATGGCCTCCTTCAGGCCCTCGTCAAGCAACCTCTCGGCGGCCTTCATCGCCTTGCGCGGAACTTCCAGGCTGCGGAGCCGCACCCCGTCGAAGGCCTTCGTATGGCTCCGCACCGCCCGGTCCCCCTTGCGCCTCACCGACTCCATGATGCGCCGCACCGAACGGTCCAGCGAAGCGCCGTCCATCGCAGGACGGGCGACGAGCGCCGGCCATTCCTTTCTGTCGGGCCTTTGAATGATCTGCATGTCGTTCCGTTTTCAAAGCGTTCTCAGAGCACCATCTTCTCGATGGGAACCACCAGGATCCCCTGGGCGCCGGCCGCCTTCAACCGTTCGATCCGGTCCCAGAACTCCTCCTCGCTCAGCACACTGTGGACGCTGCTCCAGCCGCTCTCCGCCAGCGGCAGCACGGTGGGACTCTTCATCCCGGGAAGCAGCGCGACGATATCGGCGAGGCGGTCGTTGGGCGCGTTGAGCAGCACGTACTTGTTGCGCTTGGCACGCTTGACCGCACGGATGCGGAAAAGCAGGCTCTCGAGCAGGCGCTGGCCGGACGCGTCGAGCCCTTTGTTCTTCACTAGCACGGCCTGGCTCTGTAGGATCGGCTCCACTTCCCGCAAGCCGTTCATGAAAAGGGTGCCACCGCTGCTGACGAGGTCGGCCACGACGTCAGCCAGCCCGATGCCGGGGGCGATCTCCACCGAACCGCTGATCTCGTGGATCTCTGCCCGCACGCCTTGCCTCGCCAGGAAGTCCCCCACGATGCGGGGATAGCTCGTGGCGATACGCCTGCCCTCGAGGGAAGGCACGCCCTCCCATGACTCGGAACGGGGCACGGCCAACGACAGTCGGCACTTGCCGAAGCCCAGCTCCTGCACCACTTCCACGTCCCTGCCCTTCTCGAGGAGGACGTTCTGCCCCACGATGCCGATGTCGGCCACGCCGTCTTCCACGTACTGCGGGATGTCGTCGTCCCGCAGGAAGAACACCTCGAGCGGGAAGTCGTCCGACTCGGTACGGAGCCGGTCCTTCACGTTCCTGAGGTCGATGCCGCACTCGCGCAGCAGGGCGACGGAATCATCATGAAGCCTGCCCGACTTCTGCACCGCGATCCTGAGTCTTGACATGTTCGCCGTTTTCAATGCCGCCGTGCGGCGTGGTAAAAGAAAGGGCCCACGTCCCCGTGAGCCCTCGCATATCCTGCAACATGCACCAACGGCTCACCGGACGGGCAAGCGATGATGATGGCGCGTGTCAAAGGATGTGCGCATGGCGTAAAATTAGCACGACGGCGGCTCAACGCCAAAAAATCATGCGCCGATGGCGGGATGGATTAGATTTGCCCTGCACCCCCGATGCCATCAGGCCGATGAGCGCCGGTGGAAGACCGGTCGAACCACTCCGACGGCAGGGATGCGACGACAAGAAAAATCTACTGCAGGATGATACGAAGCAACACATGGATGATCGCATGGGCATGCCTGTCGCTGACCACGGCGGCGCAGGACCGCGATGAGTACCGGAAGCCCCCCAAAGTGATGGAGGAGCTGCTG
Source organism: Chitinophagia bacterium (assembly GCA_010027295.1). GTDB lineage: Bacteria > Bacteroidota > Bacteroidia > Chitinophagales > Chitinophagaceae > Pollutibacter. Next base: position 3,727 of record RGVM01000101.1, on the reverse strand, counting down.
CTGGCGCCTCCCACCCCCGGCGTTAGCATCGGACAGGAGGGACGCTGGATGCTCGTGACCGAGCGCAGCAGCTACCCTACGCTAGCCGAACTCGCGGAACCCGAGGTGCGGGTGGGCGGACTTCGGATGAACCCCGCCAACTTCAGCCCCAGCCGAAGCACCGGGGTGGTGAGGATGAGGCTCCACTCGCTCAAAGAACGGAAGGATGTGGCCATCGCGGGACTCCCCACCCCGCTGCGCGCCGTCTCCATCCAGTGGAGCCCGGACGAGTCGCGCTTCGCCTTCGTCAACCTCTCCGGCAAGCGGGCCGACCTCTATATGGTCGACATTGCAACGGCCACCGCCCGGAAGGTCAACAGGGCCGCCCTCAACATCCTGCCCGGCAACGCCTATGCCTGGGTGGGCAACGACAGGCTGCTGTACAGGACCGTCCCGGCCGGGACAGGGCCCATGCCTGAACGTAACCCCGTGCCCAAAGGCCCCGTCATCCAGCAGAACCTCGGCCGGCAGGGTGCGTCGCGAACCTACCAGGACCTCATCCGGACACCCTACGACGAGGAACTCTTCGCCTGGCTCACCACCTCCCAGATGGTCATCGGCGGCGCCGGAGCGGAGAAGCCGCTCGGCAGGCCCGGCATCATCGCCGGCATGGCCGTCTCGCCCGACAAGGGCTTCGTGCTCCTCACGACCCTCGAAAGGCCCTTCTCCTACCTCATCCCCGCCAGCGGTTTCCCCAAGCGGATATCCGTGCTCAGCCTCACCGACGGCACATCCTGGACCCTCGCGGAAACCCCCTCGGAGGAAGGGGCTCCCATCGGCTTCGACGACGTGCCCGACTTCCCCAGGAACCATGATTGGCGGGATGACGCCCCCGCGACCCTCACCTACGTACAGCCCCTCGACAAGGGACTGGGGCGCTCCCGCGCCGACTTTCGCGACGCCGTCTATGCCGTGGACGTCCGCGGCGACCGGAAGCCGAAGGAACTCTTCCGCACCCGCATGCGCCTCAACGGCATCACATGGGGCGACGAGCGACATGCCGTCGTCTATGAGGGTATGTTCGCCAACCGCCGGCAGCGGATGGACCTCTTCGACCCGTCGACAGGCCGCCTCGACTCGATCTACGAACGCAGCAGCAACGACGCCTACAGCGATATCGGCACGCCCATGACCACCCGCAACGCGATGGGCCGCGAAGTGCTCGCCCTGAAAGACGGGAGCACGGTCCTGCTGAAATCGCAAGGCGCTTCCCCCGAGGGCGACATGCCCTTCGTGCAGTCGATGGACCTGAGGACCCGCGAGCGTCGCATGCTATGGCGCTGCCAGGCGCCCTGGTACGAACCCGTGATCGACCTGGTGGACCCGGAGAAGATGCTCGTCCTCACCTCCCGCGAGAGTACCGAAGAACAGCCCAACTACTACCTCCGAAGCCTGGCGGACAAGGATGCCGTACCCAAACCCATCACCCGCTTCCCGCACCCCTATCCGCAGCTCAAGGGCGTGGTGAAGAACAAGGTCTCCTACAAACGCGCCGACGGCATCTCCCTGACAGGCGACCTCTACCTGCCGTCCGGCTACGACGCCGTCAGGCAGGGCCCACTGCCGACACTCATCTGGGCTTACCCCCGCGAATACCGCTCAGCGGCCGATGCGGCGCAGGTGCGCGGCTCAAGGCACACGTTCACCCGTATCGGATGGGGCTCTCCCATCTACTGGGTAACGCAGGGCTACGCCGTGCTCGACAACGCAGAGATGCCCATCGTGGGTGAGGGCGACACGGAGCCCAACGACCGCTTCATACCCCAGCTCTACCTCAACGCGCATGCCGCGATCCGTCACCTGGCATCCATCGGCGTGGGCGACAGCACCCGCGTGGGAGTGGGCGGCCACAGCTACGGGGCCTTCATGACGGCCAACCTCCTCGCCCACACCCGCCTCTTCAAGGCCGGCATCGCCCGCAGCGGCGCCTACAACCGCACCCTCACGCCCTTCGGCTTCCAGGCGGAGGAGCGTACCTACTGGCAGGCGCCGAAAGTGTACTACGACATGTCGCCCTTCAGCTTCGCCGACAAGGTCAAGACCCCGATACTCCTCCTCCACGGGGAGATGGACAACAACTCGGGGACCTTCCCCATCCAGAGCGAACGCTTCTACAACGCCCTGAAGGGACATGGAGCGACGGTCAGATACGTGCAGCTGCCCTACGAGAGCCACGGCTATCAGGCGCGCGAGAACCTGCTCCACATGCTCCGGGAGCAGCACGATTGGCTGGAGAGGTACGTCAAGGGAAAATGAAGGAAGATCCGAAGCGTCTTCAGTACGAGGCCGTCGTCAGGCCTCACCCCCGGGCTGTCCCGCCGCTGCGGGATTGGAGGTAGTCCATCAGGATGAGCGTGGCGGCGGTGCGGTCCACCAGCCCCTTGTCGCGGCGTCGCCTCCGGCCGAGGCCCATCTCGGATAGGGCCCTCGAGGCCATCACGGAGCTGTACTGTTCGTCGGCGAAGACGACGGGCAGACCGGGGAAGGCTCGTCGCAGCCGCCCCGCGAAATGCCGGACGGGCTGCGTGGCGTCGGTGTCGCTGCCGTCGAGGTTTCGGGGGAGTCCCACCACGATGGTGTCGACGGGCTCCTTCGAGAGGTAGTTACGCAGGAAGTCGGTGAGCCGGTGAGCCTCCACCGTGGCGAGTGCCGTGGCAATGATGCGCTCCGGGTCGGTCACCGCCAGGCCGCAGCGCTTCAGTCCGTAGTCGATGCAGAGTATCCTTCCCATCACAACGGCATTTGGAACAGATGGAGGATGTCCAGGATGGCCAACACCCCGAAGACGACGCTGGCCACGCCGTTGGCGGTCATGAAGGCGAGGTTGACGCGGGAGAGGTCGTCGGGACTCACAAGCGACTGCTGGTAGACGAGCATGGCGCAGAACAGGGCCGCACCGACCCAGAAGATGGCCCCGAATCCTCCCACCATGCCCGCCCACACGATGAAAGCGGCAGAGAGCAGGTGAAGCACCCGGGAGACCCTGAGTGCGCCCACCACGCCAAGGCGTGCCGGTATGGAGTTGAGACCCTGGGAACGGTCGAACTCGACGTCCTGCAGTGCGTATATGATGTCGAATCCCGACACCCAGCACAGCACGGCAAGGGAGAAGAGGACCGGGAGGAAGGCGAAGGCGCCCGTCACGGCCAGGAAGGCGCCGATAGGTGCGAGCGAAAGTCCGACGCCGAGTACCAGGTGACAGAGCGGGGTGAATCGCTTGGTGTAGCTGTAGCCCAGCACCACGGCCAGGGCTACGGGCGAGAGTGCGAGGCAGAGCGGGTTGATGAAGGCCGTCGTGACGGCGAAGGCTGCGGACATGAGGATCGTGAACCGGAGGGCTCCTTCGGGGGATACGATGCCCGCGGGAATCTCGCGGATGGCGGTCCGGGGGTTCTTCGCATCGAAGTGGCGGTCCAGCCATCGGTTGAAGGCCATCGCGGCACTGCGGGCGGTCACCATGCAAACGACGACGGCGGCCAACAGGACCCAGGTACGGTATGCTTCCATGGCTGGTACGCCTCCCGGGAAGGCCGCCAGGGTGAAACCCACCATCGCGAAGGGCATCGCGAAGATGGTATGCGAGAACTTGACGAGGGAGAGGTAGTTCCTGACCATGGGGAGGGTGATGGGTTCAAGAAGGTTCGCGGAAAGCGTCGCGGCAAAGCTCCCATAGCACGATTCCTGCGGC
>RGVM01000011.1 GCA_010027295.1 Chitinophagia bacterium | reverse complement strand
ATTTCTCAAATGGAAATATTTTCAACTGGGTAATATGATCACAAAATATGCGTTTGCAACTCGAGTTGGCTTCATGCCAGGAAACCCTCAGAAGTAAAATTAAGATAGTTTCATTTTGCATCCGAACTTCTAAAAGAGTGCCCACACTCATATGTTTGGTGTTTGTGATGGACAGCGCTTCTTTTTGCCAGTGTTCACGAGTGCTATTTGCCGCAAAATTTGCTTCAAAACTGTTGCATGCCGCCCCTGTTTCATGCCGCCTGAGCCGCACAATGGCTTGGAGCAACAGCCATTGAAGTGCACACAAGTATTGCACAGGCCTGTATTGCTACTTGGTAGAAGTGACCAGTGTGGCTGCGATGGACGCCTGTGCCAGCGGACAATGGCACGGCAGCCCCCACCGTGCCCGCCTGCAGTCGCTGCACCTGCGCCTGCACAACGTGCGTCTGTGTCGGCGTGTGCTGTGCACCGATCCCATGGAGGTCGCCTACATCGACATGGGCGGCGGATTCCCCTCGCGCAACACCTTGCGCGGCTCCTTCCTGCCGGGCGCCGACTCGGTACCCGGAGTGGAGGACTTCGCCGAAGCCATCTGCTCCGAAATGCTGCAACCCATGTCGCACGGTCCCGCCACACCCCTGCTCGTGCTGGAGACGGGACGGGCGCTCATCGACGAGGCGGGCTGGCTGCTCGGCACCGTCGTCGCCGAAAAACGGCTGAGCGACGGGCGGAGGGCCAACATCATGGACTTCGGCGTGAACCTGCTCTTCACCGCCAACTGGTACGAGCACCGGATCACGCCCGCCCAGCCCTTCACCCACCACACGGAGAGCGCCGTGCTCTACGGTCCCCTCTGCATGAACATCGACGTGGTGCGGCATCAGGCGGAGCTCCCCCTCCTGCAGCGTGGCGACCAGGTTGTCGTACACCATGTCGGCGCCTACAACATGACGCAGTGGATGCAGTTCATCCATATGCGCCCCCGCGTCGTGCTCATCGACGGGGACTCGGGGGCGCATGTCATTCGCGAGGCGGAGGACATCTCCTATCTCGAACAACTCGAACGCATCCCCGGCCACCTGTCGGCCGGACATGGCGACGCACCCCTGATACGCTGACCCATGAGGAGGGAATGGCTCACGCAATCGGGGGATACGCTGCTGAACAGCTACGGCATGCTCTTCTTCAGCAATGACAGGCGTTTCGCGGCGCTGATACTGGCCGTCAGCTTCCTGAATCCATACGCCGGCATCGGGGGCCTCACCGCGCTCTGCCTGTCCATCGCATCCGCCCGGCTGATGGGCTTCAGTGCGGAACAGGTGCGGACGGGACTTCACACCTACAGCGCACTGCTGGTGGGCCTCGGCATGGGCACCTTCTACGAGCTCGGCACGGGCTTCTGGGTGTTGCTGGCCGTCGCAGCCCTGCTCAGCACGCTGCTATCGGCCGTACTCATCGGCTGGCTCGGCAGGCTCAAGCTGCCCGCCCTGTCCCTGGGCTTCATCCTCACCATGTGGCTGGTGATCCTCACCGCAGGACGCTCTCCGTCCGTCAACCTCACCGAGAGGAACATCTACTGGCTCAACGAGATGTACGCCTCGGGCGGGAGCGGCCTGCTGCGGCTCGTGCAGGCGCTGGAGGGCGTCGAGATGCCGGGCTACCTGTCGGGCTTCCTCCGCTCCATGAGCGCCATACTCTTTCAGGACAACCTGCTGGCGGGAGCACTCCTCTCCGCCGGGCTGCTGATGCATTCCCGCATATCTACCACGCTCATGATCGTCGGTTATGCGTCTGCGTTATGCTTCACGACGACCATGGGCGGCTTCGCCCCCGGCATCAACCATTACAACCTCGGCACCAATTTCATGCTGGCGTCCTCCGCCATCGGAGGGTTCTATCTGATACCCTCGGCGAGGTCGTTTCTGTGGACGGTGGCGCTGGTGCCGGTCTCCCACCTGCTGGTGGTAGGCCTCTGGCGGGTGACGGGCGTCTGGGGCCTGCCGGTCTATTCCCTCCCCTTCTGCCTGACGGTGCTGGTATTCCTCTACACCCTCCAGCTCACGGCCTCGCGCAGGAGCCTGGTGCCGACACCCATCCAGTTCTTCAGCCCGGAGGAGAACCTCTACCGCTACGCCAGCGGCCGCGACAGGCTCCTGCACCAGCTTTACCTGACGCCGCTGCAGCTGCCCTTCCTGGGGGAATGGACCGTCGGACAGGGCTATCACGGGGGAAGTACGCACAAGGGGGAATGGGCGCACGCCCTCGACTTCGACATCCGGGACGGTGCGGGACGGACCTATCGGGAGCCCGGCGCCGAGCCGGCCGACTACCACTGCCACGGAAAGCCCGTGACGAGTCCGGGCGATGGCATCGTGCTATCCGTCATCGACCAGGTCGCCGACAACACCATCGGCAGGAGCAACACCCGGGAGAACTGGGGAAACACCATCGTCATCCGTCACGCGGAGGGCCTCTACACCAAGCTTAGCCACCTGCTGAAGGGAAGCATCCGCGTGGCACAGGGCGACGTCGTGCGGCGTGGCGACATCATCGCCGCCTGTGGAAGCTCCGGTCGGTCGCCCGAGCCGCACCTCCACTTCCAGGCACAGGCCACGCCCCATGTGGGATCGCGCACCATACCCTATCCCTTCTCCCGATATCTGGAGCAGGACGACGGGCGTCTGCGGCTGAGGTCATTCTCCATACCTCCGGCGGGCTCACGGGTCAGCCACCCCGTCACGGACACCCTGATGCGTGAAGCCTTCTCGCTGCAGCCGGGACAGAGGATCCGCGTATGCAGCGAAGACAGGGAGGAGGAATGGGAGGTATGCACCAGCCCCTGGAACGAATCCTATATCCGCACGGTGGGCGGCCGCGAGTTCGCATACTTCCTCAACGACGGCATCGTCTTCTGCTTCACAAACTTTTTCGGAAGCCGCGACAGCCTCCTCCATCACTTCTACCGGGCGGCCTACAAGGTCCTGCTTTCGACGGACAGGCCGGTGCAGGTGGAGGACGGCTTCCCGGTCACAGACCTGCACGGGTCGTACCTTCGATGGGTGCAGGACCTGATGGCGCCCTTCCACCTCTTCGTACACATGGAATACGTCTCCGAGAACCGGGGACAGGGAATGCCCGGGGCCACGTCCGCCTCCATCCATGCCGAAGGGCAAACACGGGTGCTCGGCAGGGTGCGTGACGGCTACCGGGCCTCCGTGTCGCTGAAAGACGGACGCATCGCCGGCTTCGAGATCCTGTACGGGAACCAATCCAGCATACGGGCCACATGCGAACCATAAGAACCCTCGTCCTGATGCTGGCCCTGCTCGACATGGCCGAGGCGCGCGCCCAGCCGGGCATGGACTACCCATCCGTGGAGGCACGGAGCCTCGCCCTCTTCCGGAAGGCTGACTGGAAGGCCTTGACCGGATACGGCCGTCAGGCCCTCGCAGCCGGCGTCGACTACCTGAACCTTCGCCTCAGGCTGGGATATGCCGCCTTCGCATCGGGCGACTACGCGACCGCCATCGTACACTATGAGAAGGCCCTTGGCTTCGACAGCTACAACGAGACGGCCCGATACCATATGCACTATGCACGCCGATATCTGGGGCAACATGAGATCTCGACGGCCGAAGCGGAGCGGCTCCCCTCGGAGATGCTCCGCCGCGAAGGACTGATGACGCCGGGCGTCACCCTCATAGGGGCGGAGTTCAGCTACAAGTCGTCACTGGTGGACATACGCAACAACCCCGCCTACGGACATCTGACCCTGGGGCACCGCGTCTCCCATCGGCTTCACCTCCAACACGCCATCACGAACTACAGCCAGCGGATTTCGGAACCCTTGCTCACGGGCCTCGCCAACAACACGAACATCATCATCGGACAGACAGGGTTATGGAACCGTGCCGCCTTCAACATCGACAGGCGCTGGCAGGCCCTCGCAGTGTATCAGTACCAGAACAGTTCCTTCGGCAGCCTCGTATACCATCATCACGTGCTCATGCTGGGCGGGAAATACTACGGAAGCCGCATAGCCCTCCAGGGTGACGTCGTGCTGGCCCGCATGCTCGACACCGGCCTGGTCCAGGCCGAACTGACGCTGCATGCATACCCACTCGGCAACCAGGACCTCTACGGCATCACCACCCTCACAGCGCGCGACGGGCCGGGTTCTCCCTTCCTCGTCAGACAGGTGCTGGGGGCGAAGGTCTCGAAGGGAGCCTGGCTCGAGGCCTACGCCACCATCGGGTCTTTCCGCAACTACGTCGAGGCCGACGGCCTGTACCTGTACAACGCCATCGACACGGACAGGCTCAAGGCCGGTGCGACGGCATATCTGCAACTACCCCGTTCGATCCTGCTTCACCTCGGATACACGTTCGAGGACAGGCAACTCTATGGTCGGACGATACACTTTTTCCAACATTCATTCACGGGAGGTATCACATGGAGACATTGAGAAGATTCATGACCGCGGCCTGCTTGGCCACCATCGGATGGGGCGCCGCCACGGCACAGACGGAGGGGGCCCTGCAGAAGGCCTTCAGCGACAGCTATGCGGCCGAGTACAACAAGCGGTACGCTGACGCGGTAGCCGTGCTGATGAAGGCTTACAGCGAGAAGGGCTACGAGGTGAACCTACGGCTCGGCTGGCTCCAATATGCAAGCGGAAACTACACGGCCTCGCAGCAGTATTACGAGAAGGCCGTAGAGCTGAAGCCATATTCTGTGGAGGCCCGCCTCGGCCTCGCCAAGCCACTGGCCGCACTGGAGAGCTGGGACAGGCTTCTGAAGAACTACGAGGAGGTGCTGAAGATCGACCCGCAGAACAGCACGGCCAACTACTGGACCGGTGTCATCCAGTACAACCGGAAGAAATACGAGGCGGCTGCCCGCCATTTCGAGCGGATCGTGAACCTCTACCCCTTCGACTACGACGGCAACCACATGCTGGGCTGGACCTACCTCAACCTGGGCAGGAGTGCGGAAGCAGGCATCCTCTTCCAGAAGGCCCTGCTGAGCCGGCCGGGTGACGCCTCGAGTATCGACGGCCTCTCCCGCATCCGCTGAACAGGTCCCCTAACGTAGAAGCCACCGAGAAAACGCAGTCAGATGGCCAATATCGCCGGTCCTCCGGTCGCCCGCCGCATCCTATCCGAGCTGAGGGCAGCGGCCGACCCCGAGCGTGCCCGGCAGATGGCTCGATACTTCCGCACGGGAAAAGGGGAATACGGAGAAGGTGACCGCTTCCTGGGCATCCCCGTGCCCGGGCAGCGGGCCCTCGCGAAGCGCCATGTCCGGGAGGCTGGCCCGGACGATGTGATGGCCCTTCTCGCATCGCAATACCATGAAGCGCGGCTGACCGGCCTGTTCCTGCTCGTCCATTTTTTCGAAGCCGCGGAAAGGGAAGGCAAGGCAAAAGCCTGGGTCGATTTATATGTATCCCATACGCACCGGATGAACAACTGGGATCTCGTGGACAGCGGGGCGTACAAGATCCTCGGACAATGGCTTATCCACCGAGACCGATCGGTCCTCTACAGACTGGCGGAATCCGACAACCTCTGGGATAACCGTATCGCGATGATCGCCACCCTGGCCTTCATCCGACGGGGGGAGGTGGCGGACACGCTGCGGCTGGCGGAACGGTTCCTCACACACCCCCACGACCTGATGCACAAGGCCGCAGGCTGGATGCTGCGCGAGGCGTGGGTCAGGCAAACCGCGGTCGTTGAGGAATTCCTCCGCCGCTATCAGGAGAGGATGCCGAGGACAATGCTCCGGTATGCCATCGAGAAGATACCTGCGGCAAGTAGAAAAGCTTTCCTAAGGAAGCATTGACGAATCGTATGGATAAAAAAAGAATGGAGGGTCGCCCCTCCATTCTCGCATTCATATGGCCTGATAATATCAATATCCTTCGTTCTGCACCAGTTTCTTGTTCACATCCATCTCCCGCTGCGGGATGGGCATGATGAGCTTGGGCGAGTTCCAGGCGAAAGTTCCGACGGATTGCTGCAGGCGCTTTGCTTCCGGCAGGTTGTGTCCTTCGAAAGCCAGCTCCAGGAAGCGCTCGCGGGTGATGGCGGCTAGGGTGAGCTGGCCTGCCGTGAGGGGCGTCAAGCCGGCGCGGGCTCGGATGATGTTGACATCGGCTAGCGGCGTGGCACCGACCGTGGTGTTGTTCCTGAAATTGCACTCGGCGCGCGTCAGGTACATCTCGGCCAGGCGGATGACGGGAACGTCGCCGAAGCGGTCGAGATGCTTCATGGAGTAGTTGAAGCCACCGCTGAGGATGAAATACCGGCGCTTGTCGGCTGCATCATACAGGGCGATGTGTGCGGGACGGATCTTACAGTCGCTGCGGCCGGCGGTGCCGGGAATGGTGGAGATGGTACGGCCATAATACGTATTGATGGCGTTGGTACCGTCCTGTGTGGTGACCTTGACCCCGAACAGGTATTCGGAGGGCATGGTACCGCCGTTGTTGATGAAGGTGAACCAGAGGCGGGTGAAGGTTCAGTGTGCGTCCGCTGCCGCCGATGACACGGTTGGCAGCCGCGGCCGCCTCGGTGTAGTTCTTGTTCATCAGATGTACGCGGGACAGCATGGCCGCCGCGGCCCATTTGTTGGCATAGAAGCCGTTGGAGGCGGGGAGCAGGGTCTCGGCCTTGGAGAGGTCGGCGATGACCTGGTCGTAGACGGCCTTGACGGAGGCGCGGGGTCTGTAGTCTGCATCGGTGATGCCACGGGTGGGCGTGAGTACGATGGGTACACCCGGGTTGGTGTTGGCATCGCCGTCACCCACGAACTTGGCGTACAGGCGCACCAGCTCGAAGTGCATGGCGGCACGGATGAACAGGGCCTCGCCCTCAACGGAGGACTTCTTGGCCGGCGAGGAAGTCACCTTGTCGAGCGCGCTGAGGACGTTGTTGGCGCGGTTGATGGCATTGTATGCGGCCGCCCATGTGCCCGTGGCGAAGCTGTTGTTCGACACCATGAGACCGTTGTAGGCATCGTTCAGCCCGGCGAAGGTACCGGTGAACTGGATGTTGGTGGAGTTGCCGATGAGGTCGTTCAGCACCATGATCTCACCCCCATAGCCGGCTGCGCTCTGGAGCCCGTCGTAGGCGCCGATGAGCGTGACCAGTACGTCCCCTTCCGTGTTGAGTGCGGCCGACTCAGAAATGCTCTGATAGGGACCGATGTCGAGCCGCTTGGTGCAGCCGGTCATCAGGACACCGGCCAGGCAGATCGCCGCAAGGTTTTTTCCGATGTGCATATGATTGAATTTCATATTCTTCGATTGAGGGGGATTAGAGGTTGATGTTGATGCCGACGAGGAAGGTCCGGGGCTGTGGCGGCGTGTAGAAGTCGTTGCCCTTGGCGATGTTGGAATCGAAGCTGTCGGCATTGACCTCGGGGTCCCAGTAGGGATACTTGGTAAACGTCATGAGGTTCTGGGCCGATACGTAGATGCGGGCCTTCTCCATCTTTACCTTCCGCAGCATCTGTCCCGAGAAGGTGTAACCCAGTGTCACGTTGCGCAGGCGCATGTAGGAGCCGTCGACGATGTAACGGCTGCTGGCCTGCGAGCCGTTCACGCGGTACAGACGCACCTGGGGGATGTCGGTGACATCACCGGGCTTCTGCCAGCGGCGAAGCTGGTCGGCCGTGTTGTTGTCCTCGTAGAGCATGCTCGCCGAGGAGTAGCGGCCCATGCCGTAGATGTTGTTCTGGTTGCCGGCGACCCCGTTGAAGAAGACGGACAGGTCGAAGCCCTTGTAGGAGAAGTTGTTGGTGAAGCCGTAGATGAGGTCCGGGTTGGGATCGCCCACGACCACACGCTGCGCCTCTGAATATACCGAAGTGGTTGTGCGGTCGCGCGTGCCGTCGGCCTTCTTGGTGTTCTTGTAGAAGAGCGCGTTCCCGTTGGCGGGATCTACGCCGGCGAACTCGGGTGTGAAGAAGACACCGACGTTGTAGCCCTCCTCGACGCGGTTCATGCTGCTGACACCGCCTTCGATGATCTGGCCCTGGATGTCGGTCACCTTGCCACGGTTCATGGCGAGGTTGATGTTGGTGGACCACTTGAACTTGCCCACCAGGTTCTGGGTGTTCAGGACGAACTCCCAGCCCTTGTTCTCGAGCTTGCCCACGTTGCGCACCTGGCTGTTGAAGCCGGTCGTGGCGGGGATGTTGACGGAGAGGAGGAGGCCGGAGGTCTGCTTCTCGTAGTAGTCGATCTCGCCCGTGATGCGGTTGTTGAGGATACCGAAGTCGAGGCCTGCGTCGAGCTGGGCGGTGGTCTCCCAGCTGAGGTCGGGGTTGGAGAGCTGCGAGGGACGCTGGCCGGCGTTCCCGGCGTATCCGGCGTCACCGGCGAAGAGGCCCAGCTGCGGGAAGTTACCGATCTCGGCATTGCCCACGATGCCGTAGGAGGTGCGGAGCTTCAGGAAGCTCACGACCGGGAGCTTCCGCATGAACTTCTCGTTGGTGATGATCCATCCGGCGGAAGCGGCGGGGAAGAAGCCCTGACGCGAGTTCTTACCGAAGCGCGAGGACTCGTCGATCCTGCCACTCAGCGCCAGGATGTAGTTGTCCATCAGGGTGTAGTTGGCCCTGGCGAAGTAGGACAGGAAGCGGAAGTCCGACTGCGAGGAGCTGCCGCCCGACTTGGTGGCGGCACTGGCCACCTTGGTGTAGGAGTTGGAGGGGAAGTCCGTGCCCTCGGTGAAGTTGTACTTGGAGGCGGACTCCTGATACTGCATACCCGCAGTCACCGTTAGGTCGTGGACCTTGCGGTTCAGCTTGTAGGTGAAGTACGAGTTGGTGTTGAAGTTGGTGACGAAGGCACCCAGGTTGCTTCCCACGCCCCTTACAGCGCGCGTCTGGTTGCGGATGGTCTCGGAACGGAAATAGCTCTCCTCGTTCTGGCTCAGATAGTCCAGTCCGAATTCCGTCTTGAAGGTCAGTCCGGGGAGGATTTTGGCCTGCGCATAGGCGTTACCGAAAGTCCTGTACACGTCCTGTGCGAAGCGGCCGTATTTCACCGTCAGCAGCGGGTTGTAGTACACGGGGACGTTGACATCACCGGGAGGTGTGCCCGCGTCGAGGCCCGTTGTGGGGTCCTTGAACGGCGTCATCGGCATGAGGGCGATGGCCTGCAGGGGGTTGGAGAAGGCGTTGTCGTCGGGAAGCCTGCGGTTCCAGGTGCGGGAGAGGCTGAGCGATACACCCAGGTCCAGCCACTCGTTGGCCTTCTGATCGAGGTTCAGGCGGGCGGTGGAGCGTGTCAGCTTATTTCCCACGATGGTACCCGTCTGGTCGAGGTGCTGGAAGGAAGTGAAGAACTTGGTACGATCGGTACCGCCGCGCACCTGCAGGTCGGCCTGCTGATAGGGTCCGCGCTGGAATACGACGTCCTGCCAGTCGTATGTCTTCTTGGGGTCTTTCGACCACTCACCATAACTATAATAGTCCATCACATCGCCCTTGACGTATGCCGTCCAGCTGTTGGGGTCAGTGATGGGTGTACCGTCGAGCTTGTCGCGGTAGGCGGCGCCTTCCAGGATCAGCTCGGCATATTGCTCCGAGTTGAGCATTTCCAGGCGCTTGGTGGCTTCGGCATAGCCCGTCTGCACGTTGAATGTAACGCTGGTCTTGCCGGCCTTGCCCCTCTTGGTGGTGATGAGCACCACACCATTGGCGGCACGGGCACCGTAGATGGCGCCGGCCGAGGCGTCCTTGAGGACTTCGATGGACTCGATGTCGTTCGGGTTGAGGTCGGTCAGCGGGTTCATGTCACCACCGTAGGAGCTCTGGTCGTTCGTGGTGATGGGCGTACCATCGAGCACGTACAGCGGCTGGCTGCTGGCGCTGATGGAGGAGTTGCCCCGCACCCGCACGGTGACAGCCTGTCCGAGCTTGCCCGACTGTGCGTTCACGAACACCCCGGCGGCCTTGCCCTGCAGGGCCTGGTCGACGCTGGGCAGCGGCAGGTACTCGATGTCCTTGGCCTTGACCCGTGCGATGTTACCGGTGAGCTCCCGGCGGATCTGCGAACCGCCGAAGCCCGTGACGACCACTTCCGAGAGCGACTTCGTATCCGTCACCATCGAAAAGTTCAGGCTGGAGCCCTTCACGACGCCCTCCTGATTCTCGAACCCGACGGCGGACACCACCAGGATGGAACCCGGGCTTGCGGTAATGGTGAACATACCCTGCGCGTCCGTAGTGGCGGCGGTATTGGAATTCTTGACCTGTACGGTCGCGGAAGACAGCGGGGCACCCGCCTCGTCCGTAACCTTGCCTTTGACGGTGACGTTCTGGGCTGACACCGCCATGGGTATCGCCAGCAACATCCAAAAGGCATGCATTAACATCCTTCTCATGAGCGTATGGTTTTTATTGATGGTTTGAACAGCTTGGCAATCAATGACCCTGCATCGAAGGGGCAAACCGTGTAGCGCTTCGCCGGAAAAGTGCATACTTTATAGGGGATTATTGACTTTCCCGGCCCGAAAACGGCGAAACGGCTGCCTTCTGAGGCTACGAAACAAGATGGATGTTAAAAAGTTCATAATACAGGGCGGTACAAGCCGGGGAAAAACACATTAAAAAAGCGGTAATTCGATTTTTGCATAAGACGCCCCCCATCGGCGGGGTGGTCCGGGAAGCGGTTGGTAGCAGCCAGTCTGCGGCGGGTATTTCGGGGAGTTTCAGGAAAATGCGTAATTTCATGTGTCTCAGGGAATATTTGGACGAATGTCCATTGGCATCAGAAATACCCCACCCTGGGATGACACTAATACCCACGTATGGCAGATTCATGGAACAAGAAGGAAAGGGAGAAGAAAAAGCTGCAGGCCAAGAAGGAGAAGGAGGAGCGCAAGAAGGAGCGCCGGCAGCAGTCTGAAAGCGGAGGAACGGATGGCATGATGGCCTATTTGGATGCCGATGGCAACCTTACCTCCACACCTCCCGATCCGAACCAGCGTCGTGAAGTGTCATTGGAGGAGATAGAGATCAGCGTACCGCGTCAGACGCAAGAGCCCATGGAGCCCGGTACGAGGGAAGGGGTACTGACTTTCTTCAATGAAACAAGGGGATTCGGTTTCATACGAGATCTGAAAACACGGGAAAGCGTCTTCGTACATGTCAACGACATCCTTGAGCCACTAACGGAGAACGGCAGAGTGATCTACAAACCTGGGGATAGCCCGAAGGGCCCCGTTGCACTAGAGGTGAAGAACGCCTGATAAAGTTTTTAAACAATTAGAAAAATCCGCTGCGATTCAGGGGTGGCGGCTGAGGGGAAGGGTCACGAGGACGTATGGGGTCCTTGCGCAACCTGCCCCAGATGATAAAACCCGTGAGCAGCATCACCAGGATGTTGTAGGGTATGGCCCCGTACTCCCTCTTCATCACATGGTAGGTGACTGCAATTATCATGAAGAAGAGCAGCACCAATCCGGCCCTGATGCACAATTCAGGCCTGTAGCGCAGCAATGCAGGCCCGATCAGCAGGGAGGCCACCACGATTTCCGCAAATCCGATCAGCGAAACAAGCCAGGTCGGAGCCAGGCTTACCCAGGGCATCGTGAATGCTAGCTGGTCGTTCGGGATTACGAGTTTCATGATACCCTGCATCAGGAAAATCGCAGACACTACCGCCTGCACGCCCCAAATGGCAATGGACCATTTACGGGCCTTTTTCCTCTTACTCCGGCGCATTTCGCGGGATGAACGGAGCTCGGTCCTTTGCGGCACCTCGACGGTGGGAGTGGGCTTGGGTCTGGGCATAGGGCGGACGCCCTCTTGAGGCAGGGCTCCGCAAAATAACGGAATAGCAGGCAAACTATTGCCCCAGAACGTGAACGGTTTCATTGCACCCGTATCCCGACGACCCGTGTCTGGAGGGCGGAACCTGGTTCCCACTCCCTTCTGTAGACCATGCGCAGGCTGTCGGTACCGAGGGCCTTCGCTGTGAAAGTCCAGGTCTCACAGCCCCCGCTGCCCGGCAGCCCTGGCCGATTGGAGTGGAAGGATCTGCCAATAGAGTCGATATTGGTGACTTTGTCCCTATTCTCCCAGGCCCATGCAAAGCCGGTGGAAGGATTGGATGCCAGGGAAATGGAAATCCTCCCCCCCATTCGAAGTACGTAGGATGGGGCGGGGGGAGGACAAGCCAGCTTGCCCGTGCTACGACATCCGCCAATGAGTAGCAGTGTAGCCAATGTCATCAAGCGGGTGAAGCGGCCCGGCAGGCTGTGGATGGGCATGGGGAAAAGTTCAGGACTTCCGGAGGACAACGATGGCATCTTGCCCGGACATGTCGAGCCTGGAAACGTCCAGCGTGATACCCTGTGGGTCGGTGAAAATGACGGAGACGCTGCCATGCTGTGTGGTGACAGACTTTCGGTCGTAACTGCCCGGCACGAAAACCCGACCGTTGGCAGGGGGGTGAAGGACATGCAGGTAGACGTTCCGTTCGTCCTGCGTGGTGACGGCCCCTTCCTCGGGGACCATGGGACCGCCGCGGGTCCCATAGATCGTGTAGCCGTATTGCCGAACCCAGTCGCCCACCTTGCGCAGGGTGTCGCGGAACTCCGGCTGCACCTCCCCGTTGGGCATGGGGCCCACGTTGAGGAGCAGGTTGCTGTTGCGGCCGGCCGCACCCACAAGGGTACGCACGATCTGCGCGGTCGACTTGTACCGGGTGTCGCGAATATTGAAGCCCCAGGAACCGTTCATGGTGATGCAGGATTCCAGGGGAAGGCTGGAGGCCTGCTGGAAGCTGAGACCGGAGCGGTTCTGGCCAGGGAGATCCTGTTCGAACATCTGGAAGTCCTCTCCCGGAATCGGGTCGAGGTGGTGGTTGTTACCGATGAGGCAGGCGGGCTGAAGACGGTGGATGAGTCCGTAGAGTTCATCATATTTCCAGTCGATGCGGGAACGCCTGTCGGCAGCCCCCTCCGGCTCGGTCTGGTCCCAGTGTCCGTCGAGCCAGATGCACTGGATGGGGCCATATCCCGTCAGCAGCTCCGTGAGCTGGCCCTTCATGAAAGCCAGATAGGAATTGTAGTCCCCCTTGCCCGTACGGCCGGCCTTTTTGCCGGTGCGGCCCGTCAGGTGGGGGTAGTCTTCGCGCGACCAGTCGAGGGTGGAATAGTATAGTCCGAGGCGGATGCCCTGTCGCTGGCATTCCTCGGCCAGCATTTTCAGGACATCCTTCCCGTAGGGTGTGTTAGTGACCTTCCAGTCGGACAACTTCGTGTCCCAGTTCGAGAACCCGTCGTGGTGGCGGGTGATGAACACGATATAGCGCATCCCGGCCTGCCTGGCCATGGAAACCCACGCCGCCGGATCGTAGTCGACGGGGTTGAAAACCCGGCCAAGCCGTTGGTAATCACGGAAGGGGATCCCCTTCTGCTCCATCACCCACTCGCCGTCGGAGAGCACGCTGGAAAGCCCCCAGTGTATAAACAACCCGAATCGGTTTTCCTGGAAGGCCTGGCGCTGCTGGAGATTCTCCGCCGTGGGCCGGTACTGTGCATCTGATGAGGTGCAAAGGGATAGGAGGATCGCGAATGCCAGGCATCTGCCCATGGTCCGTCTAGTTTGAGGGGTTGTGATTGTTATATTGAAAATAGGGAATTCCCTCTGGAAACCCTTTACTTGCAGGCGACCCAACACAACTGCCATGGCACGCACCCTCCGCTTCCTTTCGGCCACGGTCATCCTGATACCCGTGCTCGCCTGGTACCTGGGCACACCCCCGAACGGGTTACAGACGAAGATCCTATTGCGTACAGCCTGGATACTGACCGGCTCCATCGCGCTGACTTTCGGGGTGGGACAGGCCACGGGCAACCACTCGCAGGTGGACAAGCTGTGGAGTATCCTACCGGCCTTCTATGCCTGGGACATGACGGCGCAGGGCGGCTGGAATGCACGCATGGTGCTCATGTCGGTACTGGTCACCGCCTGGGCCGTCAGGCTTACCTACAACTTCGCCCGCCGGGGCGGCTATAGCTGGCGCTTCTGGGAGGGTGAGGAAGACTACCGCTGGGGCGTGCTCCGGCAGAGGCCGGGCTTCCGCCACCCCCTCGTATGGACACTCTTCAACCTCCTGTTCATATGCACCTACCAGAACCTCCTCATATTCCTGTTCACACTGCCCGTCCTCTCACCCCTCGGAACGGGCGCCCAAGATGGACTGACGGCGGCTGACATACTCCTGTCGCTCGTGTTCCTGTGCCTACTCGCTTTGGAATACATCGCCGACCAGCAGCAGTACGATTTCCAGACCGAGAAGCACCGACGCCTCTTGGCCGGCGAAGCCCCCGGTCCCTATGCCGACGGATTCGTGCAAACCGGCCTTTGGGCCTTCGTCAGGCATCCCAATTATGCAGCGGAGCAGGGCATCTGGATCGTCTTCTACCTCTTCAGCGTCGCCGCCACCGGTGAATGGCTCAACTGGACAGTGGCCGGATGCGTACTCCTGGTCATCCTGTTCCGGGGCAGCTCCGATTTCTCCGAGGAGATTTCCGCCGGCAAATACCCCGCCTACCGCGACTACATGGATCGCACGGGCAGGTTCCTGCCCCGCCGGAGGAAGGCATGAGTGCCTGAAAATCCTCCTCTCTCTGTCCCGAACCAACCTATTCATTATTGTGTTAAGAAAATGTAATGTGTTCGGACATTTTGTCGAACTTGCAACGATAGAAGATTAAACCAAAACATTCGCGATGAAACGCACATGCATCCTGCTACTATCGGTCCTGCTTTCGGGCATGGCGATGGCGCAGCAGAAGTCACGCAGCGGCACCGTATCCGACGAGGGCGGCAAGCCCCTGGCGGGCGCGACGGTCACCGTCAAAGGCACCCGTACAAGCACCCTCACCGGTGAGGACGGGAAATTCACCATCAACACCGAAAACGGCGCCACCCTAGAAGTGAGCTATGCGGGCTATACAACTGGCACCGTGAAGGTTTCTGGCGAGGGCTCCCTCTCCGTCAGGCTGAGTCCCGCCGCAGGCGAGATCAGCGAAGTCGTCGTGACGGGCACGCGCGGCCTTCCCCGCAGTAAGCTGGAATCCACGGCTCCGGTCGACGTCTTCGACCTGAAGTCGCTGGTCACGCAGCTGCCGCAGACCAACATCACGGACATGCTCAACAACATCGCCCCGTCGTTCAACTCGACGCCGACCACATCGACCCGGCCACAGTGCGTGGCCTGGGACCGGACCAGACCCTTGTGCTGGTCAACGGCAAGCGTCGCTACACGACGGCGCTGGTGAACGTCAACGGTACGATGGGCAGGGGCACCGTGGGTACCGACCTCAACGCGATCGCAGCCGGCTCGATAGACCGGATCGAGCTGCTGCGCGACGGCGCGGCCGCCCAGTACGGCTCCGACGCCATCGCAGGCGTCATCAACATCCAGCTCAACAAGGACGTGAACAAGGGCCGGGCGACCATCAGCCGCGGCGCCAATATCACCACCTTCCAGGCCTACACCCACTCGAACCCCGGCATCTTCACGCAGGGCAAGGACCCCGTCTACGAGGACCGCAGCGTCACGGACGGCCAGAAGGTCACCGCCACCCTCAACTACGGCTGGCAGCTGGGCAAGCGCGAGGGCAGCTTCATTAACGTCACGATGAACTACGACCAGCGCGAGCCGACCATCCGCTCGGGTGAGCGCACGGGGGATATCGACAACCGGACAGCGGGCGATGCCGCCAGCAACGCCCTTCTCGGACAGCTCGGCGTCACGCGCGACTACTTCCAGATGCGCGTCGGCCAGTCGCGCACCCGCAACGTACAGGGCGTCATCAACGGCGCACTGAAGCTAAAGGGCGATGCCGAGCTCTACTTCTTCAGCATCCTCGGCCAGCGCAAGGGCAACTCCACCGGCTTCTACCGCATGCCCTTCCAGTCGACCAACATCCCCGCCATCTACCCCAAGGGCTTCCTCCCGGAGATCACGTCCACCATCTCCGACATCTCCCTCGGCACGGGCCTGAAGGGCCGCATGGGTGAGTGGAAGTACGACCTGAGCAACGTGTACGGCCAGAACTCCTTCGGCTTCTTCATCGAGAACACCCTGAACGTGTCGGGCTTCTACAACAACGGCCTGCGCCAGACGGAGTTCGACGCCGGCACGCTGATGTTCCGTCAGAACACGACCAACTTCGACATCTCCAAGAAGCTGGCGGGCAGCTTCTTCACCAACATCGCACTGGGCACCGAGTTCCGCTACGAGAACTACCAGCAGAACCAGGGTGAGGAAGCCTCC
>RGVM01000002.1 GCA_010027295.1 Chitinophagia bacterium | reverse complement strand
CTGTCATCTCGGTGGCCGTCGAACCTAAGGCCCAGGCAGATGTCGACAAGATGGGTATGGCCATCGCCAAGCTCGTCGAGGAGGACCCCACCCTTCGCGTCAAGACCGACGAGGAGACCGGGCAGACCATCCTCAGTGGCATGGGCGAGCTGCACCTCGAGATCATCGTCGACCGCATGCGCCGCGAGTTCAAGGTCGAGGTGAACCAAGGTGCTCCCATGGTCGCCTACAAGGAGGCTTTCCACGCCACGGTCCAGCACCGGGAGACCCTGAAGAAGCAGACCGGTGGCCGAGGCAAGTTCGCCGACATCCAGTTCGACCTGGGGCCAGCCGACGAGGAGTGGCTGAAGGAGAACCCCGGCAAGCAAATGCAATTCGTCAACGACATCTTCGGCGGCTCCATCCCCCGCGAGTTCGTGCCCGCCATACAAAAGGGTTTCGAGACTTCTATGTCCAACGGGGTACTGGCCAACTACCCTGTCGAGCACATGAAGATCCGTGTGTTTGACGGCAGCTTCCACGCCGTCGACTCCGACTCCATGTCCTTCGAGCTCTGCGCCAAGGCCGGCTTCCGTGAAGCCGCCCGCAAGGCCAAGCCCGTGCTGCTCGAGCCCATCATGAAGGTCGAAGTCATCACGCCCGAGCAGTACATGGGCGACGTGACCGGCGACCTCAACCGACGCAGGGGCATGCTGGAAGGAATGGACAGCCGCGCAGGTGCCCAGGTCATCAAGGCCAAAGTGCCCCTGAGCGAGATGTTCGGATATGTCACCCAGCTCCGCTCCCTGTCGTCCGGAAGGGCCACATCCACCATGGAGTTCTCGCACTACTCCCCCGCACCCAATAACATAGCGGAAGAAGTTATCGCCAAGGTGAAGGGCCGCCAGAATAACTGACGACGTAAAGAATCCAAAGCTTCGAAGGGGTGCCTCCAGGGGTGCCCCTTCTTTTTTCCAGAAATCGCAGGATTCATCCAAAAAAAGCCTGCATTTCTTTGGCACGTATTCCTTTCATCCATACCTTTGCACTCCCGTTGAAAGTGGGGAAGCTTATGTCCCAGCGAATCCGCATCAAACTTCAGTCATACGACCACAGCCTGGTCGACAAGTCGGCAGAGAAGATCGTGAAGACCGTGCGCAGCACTGGCGCCGTGGTTACGGGTCCCATCCCCCTGCCCACCCGCAAAAGGATCTTCACCGTGCTGCGGTCGCCCCACGTCAACAAGAAGGCCCGGGAGCAGTTCCAACTCTGCACCCACAAGCGTCTGTTGGACATCTACACTTCCTCCTCCCGTACGGTGGATGCGTTGAGCAAGCTCGACCTGCCCAGTGGTGTGGATGTGGAAATCAAGGCCTGACAAGGGCCAACCCCGTAAGGGCATAGGCCCTGACGGCGAAAGGAATACGCGGTACGGCATGCCGCACAGCGTACCGGAATTAGGACATCTGCCCCCCAGGGGGCGAGAAATATGAACAGGCCCTTCGAGGTTTGTTTACCGCCGGCACCTCCCTCCCGCAGTGGGACAAAGGGAAAAGGCCGTTGGCAAACTGGGATTGAAGCCGGGCGTTACCGACCCCGCTGTCCCGATGACCAAAAGGGGAAAAAGAGAACGACATGAAAGGAATCATCGGAAGGAAGGTCGGAATGACCAGCGTCTTCGGTCCCGACGGCAAACAACAGGCCTGCACCATCATCGAAGCGGGTCCCTGCACGGTTACTCAGGTAAAGACTCAGGAGACGGACGGCTATTCCGCTCTTCAGGTTTCCTTCGGCGAGAAGAAGGAAAAACGCAGCAACAAGTCAGAGAAAGGGCATTTTGCCAAATCCTCATCCACTCCCAAGCGCGTCGTGCGCGAATTTCGTGATTTCTCCCTGGCCAAGGGCTTGGGCGATACCGTAACGCTTGACATTTTTGCCGAGGGCGAGAAGGTTGACGTCGTCGGAACCTCCAAGGGCAAGGGCTTTCAGGGCGTCGTGAGGCGTCACGGTTTCTCCGGCGTAGGCGAGCAGTCGCACGGCCAGCATGACCGTCAGCGGGCCCCTGGTTCCATCGGCAACTCCTCCGATGCGTCGCGTGTGTTCAAGGGGATGCGGATGGCGGGTCGCATGGGTGCAGACCGCGTGAAGCTTCGCAACCTGAAGGTCGTCAAGCTGCTGCCCGAGCGCAACTACATCCTCGTCGGCGGCGCCGTCCCCGGTCCGAACGGCTCCATCGTACTCATCCAGAAATAATCCCTCAACAGGAGATCCCATGCAAGCAGAAGTTTTGAATACCAGCGGCGGGAAGACGGGCAGGTCCGTCGAACTCCCGGACGACATATTCGGCATCGAGCCCAACGAGCATGCCATCTGGCTGGCGGTGAAGCAATACCTCGCTGCACAACGCCAGGGCACGCACAAGGTCAAGACCCGCGCCGAAGTGCATGGTGCAAGCCGCAAGCTGCACCGTCAAAAGGGTACCGGCGGTTCCCGGAAGGGCAATATCCGGAACCCCCTCTACAAGGGTGGCGGTACCATATTCGGCCCCAAGCCCCATGGCTACGGCATCAAGCTGAACCGCAAGGTCAAGGACCTCGCCAAGATGAGCGCGCTGAGCCAAAAGGCCCGGGAGAATGCGATCGTGGTCGTTGAGGATCTCTCCCTCGATGCGCCCCGCACACGGACCTTTGCCTCCATGCTGAAAGCATTGGAGCTTTCCGACAGGAAAGCACTGTATGTGACCTCCGACATGGTGGACACGGTCTACGCCAGTGCACGCAACATCCCCTCCGTGCTTGCCACCGTCCTCTCCGATGTGAATACCTACGATATCATGAACGCCGATGTGCTGGTGCTGACGGAATCAGCCGCCGCACTGTTCGGAGAGGAGGAGGCAGCCGCCTGAGAGGGACTTGAACCGAAACAAACCCAGACACATGAGACTCGCTGATATACTCATAAAGCCCATCCTGTCGGAGAAATCCAACTCGTTGCAGGAGAAGCGCGGCGTCTACTCCTTCCGGGTCGACCGCAAGGCCAACAAGCTCGAGATCAAGAAGGCTGTTGAGACCTTTTACGGAGTGAACGTGGCAGAGGTGCGCACAATGGTGGTGCCTTCCAAGAGCAAGTCCCGCATGACCAAGGCGGGCGTTCTCTCGGGCCGCAAGCCCGGTTACAAGAAGGCCCTCGTGGTGCTTGCAGAGGGTGAAAGCATCGATCTGTATTCCAACATCTGACGGATAGCCCGCCTGGCGGGTTCAAAACAATACCATGGCACTTAAGAAGTTCAAACCCATCACGGCCGGCACCCGGTGGAGGATCGGCAATGCCTATGCCGAGGTTACAGCCGACGCCCCCGAAAAATCTTTGGTGGAGCGTGTCAAAGGCTCCGGTGGCCGCAATGCCCAGGGCCGCCGTTCGATGCGCTACATCGGAGGCGGACACCGTAAACTCTACCGCGTCATCGACTTCAAGCGCGACAAGCACGGCATCGAGGCTAAGGTTGCCTCTGTCGAGTACGACCCGAACCGTACCGCCTTCATCGCGCTGCTCCATTACACGGACGGCGAGAAGCGATATATACTGGCTCCCCAGGGCCTCACGGTGGGCATGACCGTTGTCAGCGGCGATTCTGTTGCCCCCGAGATCGGTAATGCGCTGATGCTCCGCCACATGCCGCTCGGAACCAACGTGCACAACATCGAGATGCAGCCTGGCCAGGGTGGTAAGATCGCCCGCAGTGCCGGTTCATCGGCGCAGCTCACCAACAAGGAGGAGCGCTACGCGGTGTTGAAGATGCCGTCGGGCGAACTGCGTAAGGTCCTTATCAACTGCTTCGCCTCCGTGGGTGTAATATCCAATTCGGACCACAACCTGCAGAGCATGGGCAAGGCCGGTCGCAACCGCTGGAAGGGCATCCGCCCCCGGAACCGCGGCGTCGCCATGAACCCCGTCGATCACCCGATGGGTGGCGGCGAGGGCAAGGCCTCGGGCGGGCATCCCCGGAGCCGTACCGGCAAGTATGCCAAGGGAGAGAAGACGCGCACCAAGGGTAAGGGCAGCGACAAGCTGATCCTCCAGCGCCGCGACGGCAAGAAGCTCGCCAAGTAACCAGCAGGAATCCAAAGGAAACACGCAACAGCATATGGCTCGTTCAATCAAAAAAGGTCCCTACGTAGACATCAAGCTCGATGGCAAGGTCTCTGCGATGAACGAAGGGAGGTCAAAGAAGTCGGCCATCAAGACATGGAGCCGCCGCAGCACCATCACGCCCGACTTCGTTGGACACACGTTCGCGGTGCACAACGGCAACAAGTTCATCCCCGTCTATGTGACCGAGTTCATGGTGGGCCACAAACTCGGTGAGTTCGCCCCCACCCGCAACTTCAAGGGCCATTCCAGCAAGAAATCCTAACATGTCCGCACCGGAAGGGGATGCCCGACCGAAGCGGCAGGAAAAAGACATGACATGGAAGCAGTAGCGAAACTGAAGAATTATCCGACCTCTCCGCGCAAGATGCGGCTGCTGGCCGATCATATCCGCGGACTCGCGGTGGAGAAAGCCGTGGCCATGCTGGAGCACCATCCCCAGCACAGCTCGGTGCCCCTGCGCAAGCTCGTCCTCTCGGCTGTGAGCAACTGGAAGGAGAAGAACGAGGGCGGCGATGTCGCAGGCCTTGTGGTGAAGACCATCTACGTGGACGGAGCCCGTTCCATCAAGCGCATGCTCCCGGCCCCCCAGGGAAGGGCTTACCGGATGCGCAAGCGCAGCAACCACGTGACGGTCGTCGTCGACGCGATTCAATAAGGGAAAAACAAGAAATCATCCATACATGGGTCAGAAAACCAATCCGATCGGCAACAGGCTCGGCATCATCCGCGGATGGGAGAGCAACTGGTACGGCAACGGGAAGGACTATTCCACTAAGCTGATCGAGGACCATAGGATCCGGACCTACCTCAACGCCCGCATCAGCAAGGGCGGTGTCTCGAAGATCGTGATCGAGCGCACCCTCAACAAGCTGATCGTGACAATACACACTTCCAAGCCTGGCATCATCATCGGCAAGGGCGGGGAAGAGGTCGATCGCATCAAGGAGGAGCTGAAGAAGCTCACCAACCGCCAGCGTGACGAGCAGCGCCATCTGGCCTCCGGTGGTGCCGACAAATCGTCCTCTGCCGTCGACGTACAAATCAACATCCTCGAGATACGCAGGCCCGAACTGGATGCGCAGATCGTGGGTGAGACCATTGCCCGCCAGATTGAGAACCGTATCAACTATAAGCGAGCCATCAAGATGGCCATCGCATCCACCTTACGGATGGGCGCCGAAGGTATCAAGATCAAGGTTAGTGGACGGGTCGGGGGTGCAGAAATCGCACGTACCGAGGAGATCCGCCAGGGCCGCGTACCGCTGCATACCTATCGGATGGACATTGACTACGCCTCTGTCCACGCCCTGACTGTGTATGGTAAGATCGGTATCAAGGTCTGGATCTGCAAGGGTGAAGTGCTTGCCAAGCGTGACCTTAACCCCAACTTTATTGGTACGAAAGGTGACCTGAGCGACCGCAGCGACCGTCGCGGCGGCGGTGACGACCGCAGAGGTGGTGGTGGCGGACGCAGGGACGATCGCAGGGGAGGCGGCCGTCGAGGCTGACCCCAGGCATACAGGGAGCGGCCATCCGCCTCTCCCGTCAAACCTTAACGAACAGAGATGCTACAACCGAAGAGGACAAAGCACAGGAAGGCCCAGAAGGGCCGGATACGCGAGGTGGCCAAGCGTGGCACCACGATATCGTTCGGGTCGTTCGCCCTCAAGGCACTCGAACCCATCTGGATGACGAACCGCCAAATTGAAGCAGCCCGTCAGGCCATGACCCGCGCCATGAAGCGTGAGGGCAACGTCTGGATCCGCGTCTTCCCAGACAAGCCCATTACTCGGAAGCCGGCAGAGGTGCGTATGGGTAAGGGTAAGGGTAACCCCGAGTTCTGGGCGGCCGTTGTGGAGCCGGGAAGGATCATTTTCGAGGCAGACGGTGTCCCCCTGGACGTGGCTAAGGCAGCATTCGAGCTGGCTGCCGCCAAACTGCCCATCAAGACGAAGTTCATCACCCGCAGGGACTATGCGGCCTGACCGGGAACCTGAAAAAAGAGACACATGTCCAAGAAAGTCGATTTCCTGAAGAGCCTGCAGGGGCTCAACGCACAGGACCTCAGGGCCAGGATACAGGACGACGAGGTGCGCCTGAAGAAGCTGGGCTTCTCCCATGCGATATCCCCGCTCGAAAACCCCATGACCATTCGCGCCCTGCGCCGTGAGCTCGCAAGGCTCAAGACACTGCTGCAGCAGCGGGAGGCCGAGGCCAAGTGAAACTTGGCGAATAAGGAATACAATGTAGGCGGCTGAGCCGCAGTACACAAGCAAAACGTCGAACAATGTCTGACAGAAAGATCCGCAAGACCAAGATAGGGGTCGTACGCAGCGACAAGATGGACAAGACCATCACCGTATCTGTGGAAAGGAAGGTGAAGCACCCCATCTACGGAAAGTTCGTAAAGAAGACGACGAGTTTCCACGCTCATGACGAGAACAACGAGGCCCACCCCGGCGACGTCGTCAAGATCATGGAGACGCGCCCACTGAGCAAACTCAAGCGCTGGCGCCTGGTGGAGGTCGTGGAGAAGGCGAAGTGACGTAAAGACATGGTGTGCGGAAACGCAAGGATAATCGCCCGGCCACATGGCAGGGCACAAACAGAATACAATGATCCAACAGGAATCGAGGCTGAACGTGGCCGACAACAGCGGCGCCAAGGAGGTGCTCTGCATCCGCGTCCTCGGCAACAGCGGCCAGGACTACGCCAAGATAGGCGACAAGATCGTCGTCACGGTGAAGGACGCCCTCCCTGCAGGAGGCATCAAGAAAGGTACGGTTACCAAGGCCGTCATCGTTCGGACGAAAAATAAGCTGCGCCGCAAGGATGGTTCCTATATCCGCTTCGACGACAATGCCGTGGTGCTCCTGAACCAGTCGGACGAGCCGCGCGGAACGCGCATCTTCGGACCCGTGGCCAGGGAACTGCGGGACAAAGGCTACATGAAGATCATCTCACTTGCCCCCGAAGTGCTCTGAGTAGGAGGTCGGAAAACGGACAGCAAGGCCTCAGGGCCGCAAACCATATCATCATGAGCAACAGATTCAAACCGAAGTTCAACATCAGGAAAGGCGATACCGTCGTGGTCGTCGCCGGTGAGGACAAGGACCTCTCCAAGCCCCGCAAAGTGCTGGAAGTGCGTCCCGACGAGGCCCGCGTCCTGGTGGAGGGAGTCAACATCGTTACCCGACACACGAAGCCCTCCGCCCAGAACACGAAAGGCGGACTGGTGAAGAAAGAAGCTCCCATCCATATCAGCAATGTGATGCTGTGGGACGCCTCAAAGGGGGCACCCACCCGCGTGAAGAGGGAGCGCAAGGACGGCAAGCTCGTCCGTATCGCTAAAAAATCCGGAAACGAGATCTGAACATGAGCACTGCGACATACACCCCCAGACTGCAGAAGAAGTACCACGAAGAAGTGGTGCCCGCACTGAAGAAGAAGTTCGGCTACAAGAGCCCCATGCAGGTGCCCCGCATCACCAAGATCTGCCTCAACAGGGGCGTGAATGGTGCCGTGGCCGACAAGAAGCTGATCGACATCTCCATCGAGGAGCTGACAACCATCACTGGACAGAAGGCTGTGTCGACGATGTCCAAGAAAGATATCTCCAACTTCAAATTGCGTAAAAAGATGCCCATCGGCGCCAGGGTAACCCTGCGCGGTGGACGCATGTACGAGTTCCTTGACAGGCTGATCGCCGCATCTCTCCCCCGTGTACGTGACTTCAAGGGGGTGAGCGAGAAGGCCTTCGACGGCAGGGGCAACTACACCCTGGGCATCACGGAGCAGATCATCTTCCCCGAGATCGATATCGACAAGGTTAACCGTATCACGGGCCTCGACATCACCTTCGTTACGACCGCCCGTAACAACGAGGAGGCCTACGAGTTGCTGCGCGAGATCGGGATGCCCTTCCGGAATATGAGAAAGGATTGACACAAATCAATACAAGACAAAGATGGCAAAGGAATCAGTGAAAGCCAGGCAGAGGAAGCGCCAGCGTATGGTGGCGCAGTACGCGGAGCGCCGTGCGGCCCTGAAGGCGGCCGGTGACTGGCAGGGCCTCGACCAGCTCCCCCGCAACTCCTCCAAGGTACGCCTTAAAAACCGGTGCCAGCTCACCGGCCGTCCCAAAGGCTACATGCGCTTCTTCGGGATATCCAGGGTGATATTCCGGGACATGGCACTGGCCGGCAAGATACCGGGTGTACGGAAGGCTAGCTGGTAAGGCCAATATGGACCCGAACCGAAAGGAAACCAATCAAACCGCCCGTCCGACAGCCGGCTCAAAGCCGCAAAGGACATCAAGGACATAGAAATGACTACAGATCCCATAGCAGACTACCTGACCCGAATCCGCAACGCGCAGATGGCAGGGCATCGCATCGTGGAGATACCCGCTTCCAATATCAAGAAGCGCATCACCGAGATCCTGTACCACCAAGGCTACATCCTCAAATACAAGTTCGAGGATGACAGCCGGCAGGGCATGATCAAGATAGCCCTCAAGTACGACGTGCAGACCAAGGAGCCGGCCATCCGGACAATGGAGCGTGTCAGCCGCCCGGGCCTCAGGCACTATGCGAAGCCCTCCGAATTCACGCGCATGAAGAACGGTCTGGGCATTGCCATCCTGTCCACCTCCAAGGGAGTGATGACAGACAAGGACGCCAAGGCCCAGCATGTCGGCGGAGAGGTGCTCTGCTACATCTATTGACACTGACCCTTAACGCACTGTCAAAGGGATCGGCACGCTGCCGGTCGCAGTGGGTGCGGAGGGAACACAACGAACCGAAAAAAGTATCGAATGTCACGCATAGGCAAGAAGCCGGTCAGCCTCCCCACCGGGGTCACGGTCAACGTGGGCAGCGACAACGTCATCGTGGTCAAGGGCCCCAAGGGTGAACTCAGGCAGTCTGTAGACCGCGACATCCGGATGGATGTCCGCGACAACCAGATCGTGTTCGAGAGGCCCACGGACCAGATCCGCCACCGGGCGCAGCATGGACTCTACCGCGCGCTCGTCAGCAACATGGTGTCAGGCGTCACGGAAGGTTTCAAGAAGGAGCTCGAACTGGTGGGTGTGGGCTACAAGGCCTCCAACCAGGGCAACCTGCTCGACCTTTCCCTGGGCTACTCCCACAACATTATCATCGAAGTACCTAAGGAGTTGAAGGTGACCACCACACAGGAGAAGGGCGACAACCCACGCATCTTCCTGGAGGGCATCGACAAGCAGCTCCTCGGGCAGGTGGCGGCCAAGATCCGCAGCCTCCGCAAGCCGGAGCCGTACAAAGGCAAGGGCGTGAAGTACAAGGGTGAATACATCCGCAGGAAGGCGGGCAAGGCTGCCGGCAAGTAAGCAAACGCATAACCGGTACGCTTGAACCGAGACCCGTGAGGAACGGGCGATAAACGAACAAGAAGATGGCACAGAAACTATCAAGAAGGCAGCGCATCCGCTTCGCGATCCGCCGGAAGGTGTCCGGAACGGCCCAGAAGCCGCGCCTGAGCGTATTCCGCAGCAACACCGACATCTACGCGCAGCTCATCGACGACGACAAGGGCGTGACGCTGGCGGCAGCCTCATCCAAAGAGAAGGATATTGCTGCCCAGAAGGCCACCAAGACGGAGAAGAGCCGCCTGGTGGGCGCATCCCTGGCTCGTAAGGCCACGGCCCTGGGACTTGGCACCTGCGTGTTTGACCGCGGCGGCTACCTTTATCACGGCCGTGTGAAGGCGGTAGCAGAAGGTGCCCGCGAGGGCGGCCTCGCCTTCTGACACATACAGGACACACAACTTACAATCCTCAGAAGACATGTCAAGAGTAGCGATGAACAAGGTCAAGACGGGCGATCTCGAACTCAAGGAGAAGGTCGTTGCGATTAACCGCGTTGTCAAGACCACCAAGGGTGGCCGCACCTTCAGCTTCTCCGCCCTCGTGGTGGTGGGCAACGAGAAGGGCGTCGTGGGTCATGGCCTGGGAAAGGCCAAGGAGGTCCAGGAGGCCATCACCAAGGGCATCGAGGATGCCAAAAAGAACCTCATCAAGGTTCCTGTGATGAAGGGGACGATCCCGCACGACCAGCTCGCTAAGGAAGGGGCTGCCAAAGTCCTCATCAAGCCCGCCGCACACGGTACGGGCGTGATCGCCGGAGGTAGCATGCGCGCCGTCCTGGAGAGCGCAGGCGTGACAGACGTCCTCGCCAAGTCGCTCGGTTCGGCCAACCCCCACAACGTCGTCAAGGCGACATTCCGCGCCCTTGCCATGCTGCGGGAGCCCATCAGCGTCTCACGTACACGGAACATCTCCCTCAAGAAGGTTTTCCACGGTTAGTCGCACTTACATCCATAGACACAAAGCCCGGAGGGTACAGCGATGAAAAAGATAAGGATAACCAAGGTCAAGAGTGTGATAGACCGTCCTGAGCGCCAGAAGAGGACGATCGAGGCACTCGGCCTGCGCAAGCTCCACTCCTCCGTCGAGGTGGAGGCCACTCCCCAGATCCTCGGGATGGTCAGGAAGGTCAACCACCTGGTGAAGGTGGAAGAGATCTGATACCGGTCCCTGTCCGGGTCGGAGAGGCCCAACACATGCGAGCAGCTGCAGGGGGCTGCGTGAAGTAAAAAACTGCATTAGATGAAACTGCACACACTTAAGCCCGCGGAAGGCGCCACCCACCGCGAGAAGCGCCTCGGACGAGGCGAAGGTTCCGGACACGGAGGTACTTCCACCCGTGGCAACAAGGGTGGCCAGTCCCGCAGCGGCTATAAAAGCAAGAAGGGTCATGAGGGTGGTCAGATGCCCATCCAGCGTCGCATCCCCAAGATCGGCTTTAAGAACCCCACCCGCAAGGAGTACAAGGTATTCAACCTCGGACAGGTGGAAGAACTGTGCGCCAAGTACGGAATCACGGAGTTCACCATGGAGAACCTGTACATGAACGGGCTCGTCTCCCGCACCGACAAGGTCAAGCTCCTTGGCGATGGAGAGATCAAGACCGCTGTAAGCTTCCGTGTCCATGGCGCCAGTGGCAAGGCCAAGACCGCCATCGAGGCCGCCGGCGGCAGCATCGAGATTATAAAGTAATTTTCCCGACATTTGACGGGATTCCCGTCCCGCATCCCACAGGCTGCGGGACCCACAAATCCGAGCGTTGTGAAGAAGTTCGTTCAGACCCTCCGAAACATATGGAGCATTGAAGAGCTCAGGAGCAAGATCCTCGTGACACTGCTCCTTGTGCTTGTGTATCGCGTCGGCTCCCATATCGTGCTTCCCGGCATCGACCCTAACAAGCTGGACCTGTCCAGTGCCAAAGAGGGACTACTCGGTCTGTTCGACACCTTCGCAGGCGGCAGTTTCTCCAATGCCTCCATCTTCGCCCTGGGCATCATGCCCTATATCTCCGCCTCCATCTTCATGCAACTGATGACCATCCTGGTCCCCCAGATGCAGAAGCTCCAGAAGGAGGGTGACAGCGGCCGCAAGAAAATCAACCAGTGGACCCGTTACCTCACCGCGGGTGTGACTTTCCTTCAGGGTGGCGCCTACGTGGCCTATCTCCAGGGGGTGAACCGCGATGCGCTCATCGAATCGTACGCTCCCTACTTCTGGGTGTCAACTGTTGTGACCCTAACGGCAGGCACACTGTTTGTGATGTGGCTGGGCGAGAAGATTCAGGACAAGGGGTTGGGGAACGGAACCTCGATTATCATCATGGTGGGTATCCTCGCCCGCCTGCCCCAGTCCTTCCTCGGCGAATTCGCCGCCAAGCAGACGCGTGGCGGTGGTGGCCTGCTGGTGTTCCTCATTGAGAATGCCATCCTCATCGCGATCATCCTCGGGCTCATCCTCCTGGTGCAGGGCGTCCGCAAGATCCCCATCAACTACGCGAAGCAGATCATCGGCAACCGGCAGTTCACCGGCGCCCGGCAGTTCCTGCCCCTGAAGGTCAATGCCTCCGGCGTGATGCCCATCATCTTCGCGCAGGCCATCATGTTCCTGCCCACCCTTTTTTCCTTCACGAGCTTCGAGACGGGCAAGGGGATCGCACGCATCTTCAACGATCCCAGCAACGGCTGGTATATGTTGATCTATGCCGTGATGGTCATCGCCTTCACCTTCCTGTACACGGCACTCATCTTCAACCCGAAGCAGATGTCGGACAGCCTCAAGCAGAGCAACGGGTTCATACCCGGCGTGAAGCCCGGCCAGCCGACGGCTGACTACATCGGACAGGTCATGGACCGTATCACCCTGCCGGGCGCCGTATTCCTCGCCATCGTGGGCATCCTGCCCGGCATCGCGCAACAGCTGAAGGTGACGCAGTCCTATGCCTCCTTCTTCGGAGGCACATCCCTCCTCATCATGGTTGGTGTGGTCCTCGACACGCTCCAGCAGATCGAGACCCACCTGCTGATGCGCCAGTACGACGGTCTGATGTCGAGCGGAAGGATACAGGGCCGTCAGCCTGCTTCCACATCCTCGTTCTGAGCATGATCGTCGTCAAGACGCCTGCAGAAGTCGAACTGATGCGCGAAAGCGCCCTCATGGTGGGGCGTGTCCTCACCGAGGTGGCAAGGTTCCTGAAGCCGGGTGTGACCACTCAGCAGCTTAACGACCTCGCAGAAAAGTACATCCTCGACAACGGCGCCGTCCCTTCGTTCAAAAACCTCTACGGCTACCCATTTGCGACCTGCATCTCCGTGAACGACGCCGTCGTCCACGGCTTTCCCAACCACCAGCTTCTGAAAGAAGGGGACGTCATTTCGGTGGACGTGGGCGTGCTGAAGAACGGTTTTCATGGAGACTCCGCCTACACTTTCGTGCTGGCACCCTCGAAAGGCGAAGTGCTCAAACTGCTCAAGGTCACCAAGGAATCCCTGTATCTCGGACTTGGCAAGGCCGTCGTAGGGAACCGGGTGGGCGACATCTCAAATGCCGTCTTCGAGCATACGGAGAAGAAGCACGGCTACGGAGTGGTGCGAGACCTGGTGGGGCATGGACTCGGACGCCGCCTCCACGAGGATCCTCAGGTCCCCAACTTCGGTCGGAAGGGTACGGGTCCCATGCTGCCCGACGGGCTCGTGCTGGCCATCGAGCCTATGATCAACATGGGAAAGAAGGATGTCTATCACGATAAGGACGGCTGGACGATACGTACTCGTGACGGGCTGCCCTCCGCCCATTTCGAGCACAATGTCTGCGTGCGGAGGAACCGACCGGACATCTTATCCTCCTTCGAGGGTATCGAGGCGGCAGAGAAATCCAATCCCTATCTGGATTCCTCGTACTATTGATACCTTCCGTATCCGGAATTCCGGGTACCTGTACTATCCTTCCTTCATCCCATTGGGATTCCAAGACAATCTTTGCCAGATATGGATCATTCCGACCTTGTCGTCGTGGGCGGCGGCGCCGCCGGTGTCTTTTGCGCCGTCAACACGGCCCGCATGCAGCCGGGAGCGGCTTCTGGCCAAGGTGCGGGTGAGTGGTGGTGGGCGCTGCAATGTCACCCACGACTGCAGCGATATCGAGGAGATGAGCCGATGCTATCCTCGGGGCGCGCGTTTCGTACGGAAAGCCTTTCATGGGTTCTTCACCCAGGACACCGTACGCTGGTTCGGCAGCCGGGGATTAGATCTGGTCACGGAGGCCGACGGGAGGATGTTCCCTTCTACGAACCGATCCGAGAGCGTCATCGCCTGTCTGATGGGGGAGGCCGAGCGATACGGTGTCCGAATCCTCTTCCGGGCGGAACCGGTCTCCGTCCTGCCGGAGGCGGATGGATTCCGTCTCCCCCTGCGTGATGGACGCATCCTGACGAGCCGGAAGGTCTGCATTGCCACGGGGGGATTCCGCAAGCGGGAGCAGCTTCACTGGTTGTCGGGACTAGGGCATACCATCCTGGACCCCGTCCCCTCCCTGTTCACCTTCAATCTGCCTGGTCATCCAATCAGCGCACTGATGGGTCTGTCCGTACCCGATGCGGTCGTGAAAATGGAAGGGGCCCGTCATGGGCATCGGGGAGCATTACTCGTCACGCATTGGGGCATGAGCGGTCCCGCCGTATTGAAGGCATCCGCCTGGAATGCGAGGGAGATGCATGCAGTCGACTATCGGTTTCCCTTCCAGGTACAGTGGCTACCCGAGGAGACGCATTCCCTTGTCAAGGCGCGTTTCCAGGACCTGCGCCGGGAGCGGGGGGCGGCCACCGTGACGGCCCGCTGTCCATTTGGGCTGCCTTCGAGGCTTTGGCAATTCCTGGCGGAGGCCTCGGGCGTGGGTGCCGGAGTGAGATGGGCCGACCTCACATCCGCCCAATCCGAGAATTTGGCCTCGCATCTGCTCCGCCATGGCTTCCGGGCGGATGGGCAGACCGTCTTCAAGGAGGAGTTCGTGACGGCCGGAGGAGTGAGCACCGGTGAGGTTGAGGCGTCAAGCATGGAGAGCCGCTTGGTTCCGGGCCTGTATTTCGCGGGGGAGATCTTGGATGTCGACGGCATCACGGGGGGGTATAATTTCCAGCACGCGTGGACCAGCGGGTGGACGGCGGCCAGGCATATCGCACGCAGCCTGGCCTGACCGGGGTGGATAGGGAAGTATACACATGCCCATCCAGGGGATACGGGCATATCCTGCCCGACAACCCTTATATTTATGGGATAAAACACGATCATGTCCGACAGAAGGACCTTTCTGCGCCGTCTTGGCATCGGGGCCGGCAGCCTTCCCTTCCTCCAGTTCGCGGATCCCACCTTCGCCCAGGCTTCACGGGAGCGCCACTTCAGAAGTGGCGATGCCATTCCGGCTGCGGTTGGGGGCGACGAGGATTTCTGGGGATGGGTGCGGGAGGCCTACACCGTTTCCCCCAACATCCTCAACCTAAATAACGGGGGCGTGGCCCCGCAGCCCAAAGTGGTGCAGGATGCCCATATCCGCTACTACCAGTACTGCAACGAGGCCCCCTCGTATTACATGTGGCAGATTCTGGACCAGGGCCGGGAGCCGCTACGCGAGAAACTGGCTGGCCTCTGTGGCTGCTCCCCCGAGGAGGTGGCCATCAACCGCAACTCCACGGAGGGACTCAATACGGTCATCTTCGGACTCAACCTCAAGGAAGGCGACGAGGTCGTTCTCACCCGGCAGGACTATCCCAACATGATCAACGCCTGGCGGCAGCGCGAGAAGCGCGACGGCGTGAAGCTCGTATGGATCGACCTCCCCCTGCCCGTCGACGACGAGGCGCGCATCGTGGACCTCTATGTGAAGGCCTTCACCGCTCGGACCAGAGTGGTGCATGTCACCCATCTCATCAACTGGACCGGGCAGATCCTGCCGGTGCGCAGGATCGCCGACGAAGCCCATCGAAGGGGGATAGAGGTCATCGCGGACGGGGCGCATACCCTGGCGCACATGGACTTCAAGGTGCCCGACCTGGGATGCGACTATTTCGCAAGCTCCCTCCACAAGTGGCTCAGCGCGCCTTTCGGGAGCGGGCTGCTGTACATAGGGAAGGAGAAGGTCAAGGATGTCTGGGCACTGCTGTCCAACAACGAGCCCGACGGTACGGATATCCGGAAGTTCGAATCGCTCGGCACCCGTTCCTTCGCATCAGAGATGGCGATCGGGGCGGCGGTGGACTTCCACGATGTTATCGGTGGGCGTCGCAAGGAGGCAAGGCTCCGGTATCTCAAGGACTACTGGGTGAACCAGGTAAAGGACATGCCCCGCGTACGTTTCCTGCAGTCGGCCACTCCGCACCAGTCATGCGCGATTGCCAATATCTCCGTGGAGGGCATGAAGCCGGAGGAAGTGTCTGCGGAGCTCTTCAATCGTCACCGCATCCATACCGTGGCCATCAACTGGGAGCATATCCATGGGGTGAGGGTCACCCCCAATGTGTACACCTCCACCAAAGACCTCGACAGGCTCGTGGCCGCCATCCGGAAGATGGCGAAGTGACCTTATCTGCCCAGTATCCGCCCCCGTGCGGGTAGTCACCCGGGTTTCGGCACAGGCCGCTTCTCGACGGGTTCCCTACACTCGCAGGCGTTCTCAGAACCGGGTATGGTTCTCAAAACCGGGCATGCTCCTCAGAACCAGGGGTAGTTCTCAAAACCCCAGGTAGTTCTCAGAACCGGGGGGAGTTCCGAGAACCCCTATTCTGAGCACGGGTCGACTTCTCGGCCCGGAAGGGGCATTCGGCAAGTTTCCCCTTTTTTTATGTGGTTTCTCGGAGATATATTACCTTTGCCGCCCTCGGGCACAACAAAAAACCGCCCGAAATCCATACAAAAGGAGGAATCAAACAGTGGAAGAAAACAACACACTGCCAACAACCCCCGCTGAGGCATCAGCGCATGATGATTTCGACTGGAGCATCGACAAGCGAAATGTCGCACGCTACAGTTCTGAGGAACAGACAAAGTATGATTCCGTCTATGAGAGCACTTTCAAGTCTATCACGGACGGAGAGATGATCGAGGGTGTCGTCGTGGGTCTGACCAAGACCGACGTGGTCCTCAACATCGGATTCAAGAGCGACGGCCTCATCTCCCTGAACGAGTTCCGCGACATGCCCGGCCTGAAGCAGGGCGACGTGGTGGAAGTACTCGTGGTGGAGAAGGAAGACCGGGACGGCCATCTGCACCTGAGCCGCAAGCAGGCCCGCATCAACAGGGCCTGGGAGCGCATCGTCGAGGTGCACAAGACCGGCGACGTCGTCACCGGCGTGGTCACCAGCAAGACCAAGGGTGGCCTGATCGTGGACATCTACGGCATGGAGACCTTCCTGCCGGGTTCGCAGATCGACGTCAAGCCCGTGACCGACTATGACCAGTTCCTGAACAAGACCATGGAGTTCAAGGTGGTCAAGATCAACGAGGCCATCAAGAACGCCGTCGTATCGCACAAGGCCCTCATCGAGAGCGACCTCGAGGCACAGCGCGTCGAGATCATGAGCAAGCTCGAGAAGGGACAGGTGCTCGAAGGCACCATCAAGAACCTGACCGACTTCGGCGCCTTCCTCGACCTGGGCGGCGTAGACGGCCTGCTCTACATCACCGACATCAGTTGGGGCCGCATCAAGCACCCGTCAGAGGTGCTGAAGCTAGACCAGAAGCTGCACGTCGTCGTCCTCGACTTCGACGACGAGAAGCGCCGCATCAGCCTCGGCCTCAAGCAGCTCACCCCGCATCCCTGGGAGACTCTTCCCCACACCATCCACGAGGGTGCCGTCGTCAAGGGCCGCGTGGTCAACATCGAGGATTACGGAGCCTTCCTCGAGGTTATGCCCGGCGTGGAGGGCCTCGTGCACGTCAGCGAAATCAGCTGGGCCAACACGCCCGTCAATGCGAAGGAGTCGTTCAAGGAGGGTGAGGACTGCGAGGCGAAGATCGTCACGCTCGACCGCAACGCCCGCAAGATGAGCCTCTCCATCAAGCAGCTGACGGACGACCCCTGGAGTACGATCGAGGACAAATTCCCGCTGAACAGCCGCCACAACGGACTCGTGAAGAACATCACCCCCTATGGCGTGTTCGTGGAGCTCGAGGCCGGCATCGGCGGTATGATCCACATCAGCGACCTGAGCTGGCTGAAGCGTTTCAACAACCCCTCCGAATACACCCGCATCGGCAACCGCATCGACGTGGTGATCCTCAACATCGACAAGGGTAACCGCAAGCTCCAGCTCGGCCACAAGCAGCTGGAGGAGGACCCCTGGAACACGCTGCAGGACACTTTCGCCATCGGCAGCATTCACGAGGGCACTGTCATCCGCAAGGAGGAGAAAGGTGCAATTGTGCAGCTTCCGTACGGACTGGAGGGTTTTGCCCCGAACCGCCACCTCGCCAAGGAGGATGGCAAGAACATCGTGGCCGAAGAGACCAACCAGTTCATGGTGATAGAGTTCGACCGCAACGAGAAGCGCATCGTCCTAAGCCACGCCCGCATCTGGGAACAGACCAAGGCGGAGGTCAAGGATGCCGAGCGCAAGGAGCGCACGGCAGAGACGGCCAAGACCAAGAAGGCCGTGAAAGACGTGCAGGCCAAAGTCGAGAAGTCGACCTTCGGAGACCTCGGCGTACTTGCGGAACTCAAGAAGAAGATGGAAAGTGGCGACGGCAGCGGTGGCGAACAAAAGTGACCACCCCCGAAGTCCAGACAGCCTTCGATGGCCGCACCCCGGTGCGGCCATCTTCTTTTCCAGACACACCGGCCTTCAAAGCGATCGGACAGTATCCATCGTGAGGGCTTCCAGCGTGGCCAGCTTGAGGTCTGCCGCCTCCCAGCAACCTTTGTTCCAGACGTCTTTGGCAGGGACGACGATGCACCGGCTTCGGGCCGACTTGGCAGCCAGCATGCCATTGAAGGAGTCCTCGAGGCAGACACAGTTTGAAGGAAGTGTTCCCAGACTGCGGATGCAGTCGAGGTAGACCTGTGGATGAGGCTTCCCGTACTCCAGATGTTCGGCGGAGGCCACTGCATGGAAGAGGTGCCGCATACCGCTCTTTTCGAAGAAGGCATCCACCAGGGAAAGCGGAGAGGAGGTGGCGAGACCAATGCGGAAGCCTTCTCTGTGGAGCATCCGTACGGCCTGTTCGGCTCCGGGCATGAGGGCTCCCCTCGTCTTCACCTTTTCGATAACCAGTCGGGTGATCTCGGCCTCCATGTCTTCGGCATGGGACATGTCTATCTCATGCACCCTGAACCAATGCTGAAGGAACTCCTTCGTCCGGAGGCCGACCGTACCTGCGTATTCCTCGGCGTCGATCGACACCCCGAGGACCTGCATCGCTTCCACGGCCGCCTCGTGCCAAAGGGGTTCGGAATCGATGAGGAGTCCGTCCATATCGAAAATCGCGGTATCCATGGGCATGCGTAAAGATACCTCCCATGTGCCAGAAACGACCGAGCCTGCCGAGTGGACGGTTCCACGAAATGTTGCGATCTCATGGCGAATGGGTATATTGTCCGTCTTGAAAACGCAGCATTGGGAAAGACATCCTTGACAGACAGGCTGGCGAAAGTGGGGGTGGTCAGGAAACTGGTCTATGCCCTCGTCGGCGCCGTCACCTACCCCGGACTGACGATGTTCAACCGCCTGAAAATCACAGGCACCGAGCATCTCCGACACCTGCCCAGGCGCAATGTGCTCTTCGTCAGCAACCATCAGACCTATTTCGCCGACGTCATCACCTTCCTCCACATCTTCTGTGCCGTCAAGTGGCGGAAGGAGAACCGGCTGGGCATCCCTTATTATCTGTTGAACCCTTTCTCCAATGTGCATTTCGTGGCGGCGGAGGAGACGATGAAGGACAGTTTCCTATCCCGTATGTTCGCATTGGGCGGGGCGCTCATGGTGAAGCGGACCTGGCGCGCCGAAGGGAAGGACGTTCAGCGGAATCTCGACCCAGCCGACACGCAGAAGATCTCGAAGGCCCTCTCCCGCAGCTGGGTGATCACTTTCCCGCAGGGTACCACAAAACCCTTCGCTGCGGGCCGCAAGGGTACGGCCCACCTCATCCGGGAGCACCGCCCCATAGTTGTCCCGGTGGTCATCAACGGCTTTTGGAGGGCCTTTACGAAGAAGGGGTTGAGTTTCAAGAAGCGAGGTTCCATCCTGACGGTCCGCTTCAAAGCACCGCTCGATATCGACTATACAGCTTCAGTCGAGGAGATCCTGGACATGGTGATGGACGCCATCGAGCAGAGCCGCGAGTACATGCTTCGTGGCCGCCACCATCTGCTATCTGGTATGGAGGGCTGATCCCCCCTTTTCAATCCTTCAGGAAGAGGGCCCGCAACTCTTTTGCGTCCCTGGGTTTCATCTTGCCGCCGAGGATCAGGCGGAGTTGTCTACGTCGGAGGGCGCCGTCGTAGAGTCGCTGTTCCTCTGGTGTCTGCGGCAGGACTTCCGCCACGGGTTTCGGTCTTCTCTCCGCATTCAGTGCCACGAACGTGTAATAGGCCTCGTTGCTGCTGTAACGGACTTGCTCCGCGATGTCCTCTCCCCACACTTTGATGTAGATCTCCATGCTCGTATTGAAGGCCCTCGTTACGCGGGCCTCGATGTGCACGGCGTTTCCGAGGCGGATGGGCGCCTGGAAGGAAATGTTGTCTACGCTGGCCGTGACAGCTGCGCTGTTGCAGTGTTTTCCCGCGGAGAGGCCTGCGGCGATGTCCATCCAGTACATGAGCCGCCCTCCCATGAGGTTGCCGAAGAGGTTCGTGTCGTTAGGGAGTACGAGCTCGGTCATGATCACCAGGCTGTCCGATGCTTTGCGGGGTTGGGGTCTGTCCATACTATCGGTTTGGCGTTGTCAATTCCTTTGGACGTGTATGAGAGGTCGCCCTCATCCAAATGGATGTATTCATAAAGGGACTGTGTGCACTGAGTATATCGTTTTGCAGCTACCCGAAGGGCGGGACTTTTCCCACAAAACTTGATTTGAAAAACTAATGTTTGATTAACCACAAAACTGCCTTTGGAACACGAAACCCCGCTTTTGGGTAGCTGCTGTTAGCTACTGCCCTTTCTGTTCATTGGTTCTTTGAGTTCTGTCGTTTCATTATTGTTGTCTAATAATAAGATGCTATGGCATATGGATTTTCAATTGTCACCCTAAACTATTAAGTCAAGCAGTCCACATAAGCCTGCACCAATTATAATTGTCCAAGAAATCCAGTCTTTAAATTCATTGTTTTTGTGTTTAAGAAACAAAATATGAAGTCCTAGATGTAGAATCATAAAAATATTAAATCCCTTTATGAATGCTTCTATGTCTTGGTTATGTGTTAGGAGCCAAAATATAAAGAAGAATAAAGGAAGATGTGCGAAAACAAATATTATGTGTCCTAATTTGTCAGTGAGCAGTGAAAGTCCTGGAAAAATGCGCCACTCTCGGCAACGTATTGCGTCCATTTCGTGCATTGTCAAAAGTGAAAATCCTATATAAAAGAAAATGTGTCCTGTCATAGTATCTTACCTGATTTAATTTTTTCATGTCTGTTTGGGTTGCAGCTAAAGTCTGCATATCAGACGACGGCTTGTTCGCATCTGACGAGGAAGGTGGGGTCGATATCTGCGTCGAGACCTGGTCCGTCGCCCACATGGAGTTCGAAGCCTCTGTATTCGGCCCCCCCGATGACGGGGTCTTCGAGTTGTCCGAGCAGGCAGGTGTCGAGGTCGTGGAATACGATGTTGTCGTGTGAGAGGGCGAGGTGCACCTTGGCCGTCAGGCCGAGCCGCGACTCCAGCATGCCGCCGAG
This sequence comes from Chitinophagia bacterium, assembly GCA_010027295.1. Lineage (GTDB taxonomy): Bacteria > Bacteroidota > Bacteroidia > Chitinophagales > Chitinophagaceae > Pollutibacter. The sequence goes on along the minus strand of RGVM01000002.1, from coordinate 3,773 downwards.
CATGCAGGGGGTGCCGAGTGCCCGGGCTGTGTCAGCGATGCGGATGGCTTCCAGAATGCCGCCCGACTTCGCCAGTTTGATATTTATATAGTCGCATCCGCCGGACCCTATCACGCGTTCCGCATCGAAATGGTCGCATACGCTTTCGTCGGCCATGATGGGGATGGGGGATGACTGGCGCAGAGCCGGCAGACGGGCATCATGCCGGTGGTGCATGGGCTGCTCGCAGAACTCGACACGGTAGGGTGCGATGGCGGTCAGCACGCGTAGCGCCGTCTCGGGGTCCCATCCCTGGTTAGCATCCGCCCTCAGGGCGATATCGGGTCCAACGGCCTCGCGGATGAGCCGGATGCGATCGATATCGCTGTCGCCGTCCTTGCCGAGCTTCACCTTGATGGTCTTCACCCCGCGTGACACGAAGTCCCTCGCGGTGGCGGCCATGCTCTCCGGCTCGTCGATGCCGATGGTGAGGTCCGTCACGATCGTCCGGCGGCTGCCGCCCAGGTAGCGGAAGAGGGGGACGCCGGCCTGCTTGGCCGCTATGTCGTGCAGGGCCATGTCGAATGCGCTCTTGATGGTGGAGTTGCGCGCGATGTAGGCGTCCATGTCCGCCATCCGGGCTTCGATGTCTGATGGCTCCTTCCCTCTGAGGAGTCCTGCCAGGTCCTTCCCCACTTCGAAGCAGGTGGCGCCCGTCTCGCCCGTGAGCATGGGGAAGGCGGAACATTCGCCCATCCCGGTGATGCCGTCGGACGTGTGGATACGTATGAAGGTGTTCTGAGCGACCGTCGATACCTCCGTTGCGATGACGAAGGGCTCCATTGGGATGGCCAGCTTGAAGATCTCGGTATGGGTGATGAATGGCTTCATAATGCGACTAAGGTAGCACGAAACAGGCGGACGCGTCTGCCTGCGATCGCAGGGGGGCATCAGTTGCGGACCATGCCCTTCGCGCGCAGGATGTCGAGCGTGAGGGGTGCCCCCTCAAGATGATTCCGATAGCGCACCAGTTCGCAGAGCATCATGACATGGTCGCCCGCATCCATCGAGCCGATGACGGATAGTTCCATCCATGCGAGGGCATCGGCCAGCACGCTGGCGCCTTCCCACCGGGTGAGCAGGCCACGCCGCTCCAGTATCGCCATCTTGTCGGTGTCGTGTCCCGACTTGCGACCCAGCAATGGGATGAGCCGGTGCTGTCCGGCCGACAACAGTTGCAGCACCATTCGCTTTTCCCGTGCGACCAGGTCCAATGTCCGGGTGCCCTTGAAGAGGGCCACCATGAAGCGTTTCGGATGCATACTCACGGCGGAGACGTAGGTGCAGATGTGCATGTTCGCTTTGCCCGCGTGGAAGGAGCTTACGCTGTAGACGGGCTGGTCGGTGCGGTTCCAGGGTTTTTTCATGCGATCATTTGGCGGTCGGTTCGTCGAGGTAGGCGAGGAAGGATTCCGCCACCTTGAGGTGATGTTCCCGCTTGGTGGGCTGCATCCTGTCGAAGGTGCCGACGAGCATGCCGAGGCGCGGGTTGGAGAGGAAGAAGTCGCGGTGGACGTGCATGAACCTCCAGAAGAGGGCGTCCCAGATCTCACCCCAGCGGTGGCCGGACGGGAGGATGGGCCCCGTTTCCCAGTCGCCCATCTTCGAGAGGTAGTTGCTGCCGCTGATATAGGGTTTGGTCGTCATGAGTCCGCCGTCCGCGAACTGTGTCATGCCGTATACGTTGGGCACCATCACCCAGTCGTAGGCGTCGATGAAGAGCTCCATGAACCAGCGATACACTTCGTCGGGATCGAATTCGCAAAGCAGGAGGAAGTTGCCGAGGACCATGAGCCTCTCGATATGGTGGGCGTAGCCCGTCAGGAGTACCTTACGCAGGACGCCGTCGAAGGGGGCGATACCCGTCGTGCCATCATAGAACGACGCGGGGATGCGTCTGTGAAAGCCCCAGTAGTTGCGGGTGCGCTGGAAGACGCCCTCCCGCAGGTAGACGGCGCGGATGAATTCGCGCCAGCCGAGGATCTGCCTGACGAAACCTTCCAGCGAGTTGAGCGGGATGCCGTTCGCCACCTCCTGGGAAAGGGCCCTCTCCAGCACTTCCGCAGGCGTGATGAGGCCGATGTTGAGCATGGGGGAGAGCACCGAGTGATGCAGGAAATACTCCTTTGCGACCATGGCGTCCTCATACTCCCCAAACTGCTTGAACCGTCGGGACAGGAAGTCGTCCAGCAGGGCGGATGCGCCCTCGTGCGTCCAGGCCCAGGGGTATCCCTTCGCGAAGGGTTCGGTGGATGAGCCCGGACTGTCTGGGAAGTGCCTGTCGACGTATTCCGCGGCTTCTTTCGTGTATTCGTCACCGTGAGACAGTGGGAATGTCGGTGGCTGGCCGCCTGCGGGGTACCGCTTCCGGTTGTCGGTGTCGAAGGTCCATTTCCCGCCTGCGGGCGTCCCGTCGCGCTCGATCAGGATGCCCGTGCGTTTCCGTCCGGCGGTGTAGAAGTCCGTCTGGAAGTAGCGTTTCCGTCCTTCGAAGAAGGCGTCCAGCGCGGCGGTGTCGTAGAGGAAGCCCGGGTCGTCGTGGGTCTCGAGGGTGATGCCCGTCTGTCCGGCAGCCCTGGCAAGGCGTTTCGAGAGCCAGTCGTCCGACAGGTGCGTGACATGTATCCGTCGGCATCCGCGGGCTGCAAGTGCGGGCAGGAGATGCCGAGTGTCGGATGCATGTTCCGTTGCCTCCACGTACTCGACCTCGAAGCCGGACTTTCTCAGCCTGTCGGCGAAGGCGCGCAGAGATGCACGATGGAGGACGAGCTTCTGCCGATGGAATCGATACTGTCGGAAGAAGAGTTGTTCCTCGACTATGACTACGGTCCTGCCCGGGGCCGTCGAGGGGTGCGGGTCGTAGAGCTGGTGGGGGAAGACGAGGGTTGTCTCGAACATCTCAGATCAGAACAAAGCCCCCTTACAAATGTTTATCCGGGAAACAGGCGTGTCATGGAGAAGCTCAACGGCAAGAAGGTGCTCATCGCGGGTGCGACGGGCGGCATCGGTTCACAGGCGGCACGGATGCTGGCGGGCAGTGGAGCGGAAGTATTCCTCACGGGCCGGAAGGCCGACCGCCTCGCGGCTTTGGCCGATTCCATCGGCGTTCCCCACGGTCGTTGCTTTGTGACCGACCTGACGGATGCGGCGGCCGTGGCCTCCATGGCCGAAGATATCGGCCGCCAGTGCGGACCGATCGACATCCTAGTCAATGCCTCGGGCATCGGCATCATCAAGCCGGTGGAGCAACTGAGTCCGGAGGAGTTCAACCTCACCCTTCAGGCCAACCTGACGGCAGCCTTCCTGCTGGTGCGCGCCTTCCTGCCCGGCATGAAGGAGGTGAAGAAAGGCCTCATCATCAACATCCCCGGCGTGCTGGGCAAGGTGCCGATGGCCGGCGCCGCGGCCTATAGCGCCAGCAAGTACGGGCTTGTCGGGATGATGCAGAGCATACGCGAGGAGGTGAAGCGCACCGAGATCCGTATCACCAACCTGTTCCTGGGGGGGGTGGACTCCCCCTTCTGGGACACGATCGACCTTCGCGTGCAAAAGGATCGCATGATTCGCTCCGAGGAGGCCGCCAGGGCCATCTGGTTCCTATGCCAGCAGCCGCTCAGCGGTGTTGTCAGCGAGATGGTGCTGCAGCCCTTCAACCACCAGGCCATCTGAGGATACAGATAGTTCTGCTGCGATAATGGCGCGCGACCCTTGAATCTTCAAGGATGAAGCCAAGG
>RGVM01000001.1 GCA_010027295.1 Chitinophagia bacterium | reverse complement strand
TTCGTAGCGGTGTCGGCCATAGTGTTTCTTTGGGTGGGCCGTCCGGTTCGAACATTGATCGTGGTGGGTGCCTTGAACGGATTGGTGCTGCCGTTGGGTCTGGGCCTGGTGCTTTGGGCTGCGCACCGTCGAGCCATTGTGGGGGATTACCGTCAGCCGCTATGGTTGACGGGGGCGGGGATTGCGGTCGTGCTGGCCACCCTTTGGATAGCTGTCAAGGCTTTCTCCTGATATGCATTATATTATGCTTATAAAGCATAATTCAAGTCTGTTTATCGGAAAAAGGATGCCTTTAAAGAATCCTTTTAGCTGAAAAGGTATTCTACGTCTTCCTTGCTGAGTTTCTTGACGAAGGTGGTCTCGTCGGAAATGAGGTCTTTGGCCAGGGACTTCTTCTTTTCCTGGAGCAGGAGGATTTTGTCTTCGATGGTGTCTTTACAGATCATCCGGTAGGCGAAGATGTTCTTGGTCTGGCCGATTCGGTGGGTGCGGTCGATGGCCTGTTGTTCGACGGCGGGGTTCCACCAGGGGTCGACGATGTAGACGTAGTCGGCTGCGGTGAGGTTGAGGCCGACGCCGCCGGCTTTGAGGGAGATGAGGAAGACGCGGACATCTTCGTGGTCCTGGAAGTGTCGGATGGATTTCTCGCGGTCTTGGGCGGAGGTGCTGCCGTCGAAGTATTCGAAGCTGACGCCGAGTTCCTTGAGTCGTTCCCGGATGAGGCCCAGCATGCCGAGGTACTGGGAGAAGATGAGTGCCTTGTGTTCGCCGATGTTCTCGGTGATCTCACGGGCGATCTCGTCGAGTTTGATGGAGACGTTGGGGTATTTTTCCGGTTCGTTCATGATGGCGGGCGAGTCGCAGATCTGCCGGAGCTTCATGAGTCCCTGCAAGATGGTGAGCTGTGATTTTTCGATGCCCTGTTCGTCGATGGCGCCGAGTATCTTGTTGCGGTAGTCGTTCCGGAAGGAATCATAGATGCGCCGTTGCTCATCCTCCATCTCGCAGAAGAGGATGGTTTCGGTCTTCTCGGGTAGGTCGCGCGCGACCTGTTCCTTGGTGCGTCGGAGGATGAAGGGGTAGAGGAGTTTGCGAAGGTGTTCCTTCTGGGCCTGTTCCCCGAACTTATCGATGGGCGTGGCGAATTCGTTGCGGAAGAACTCGATGCTGCCCAGGAGTCCCGGGTTAAGGAAGTTCATCTGCGCGTAGATGTCGAAGGTGTTGTTTTGCAGCGGGGTACCGCTCATGCACAGCCGGCAGCCGGCCTTGAGGAGAGAGGCGGCCTTGGTCACTTTGCTTTGCGGGTTCTTGATGGCCTGCGATTCGTCGAGGATGACGTAATCGAAGGAGATGTCCAGCAGCATCTTGATATCGCTGCGCAGGGTGCCGTAGGTGGTGATGATGATGTTACTGTCGGCGAAAGCCTTTGGGTCGCGGTTCCGGTCACCGCCGTGATGGATGAGGTAGCTGAGTTCGGGCGTGAATTTCCGGATCTCGTTCTCCCAGTTGAACATGAGGGTAGTGGGGCAGACGACAAGCGCCTGGAGGCTTCCTTCCCGTTCCTTTCGGGATTCGAGGAAAGAGAGTGCCTGGATGGTCTTGCCGAGGCCCATGTCATCGGCCAGGATACCGCCCCAGCCGACTTCGCTGAGGTAGTTCAGCCAGTGGTAGCCGGCCACCTGGTAGGGTCGGAGCACGCCTGCGAGGGATTTCGGGGGGTCGACCTCCTTGATTCTGCGGAAGTTGCGGAGCCTCTCGAATTTCTCTTCGAGGCGTATGACCACTTCTGCCTCGTCGCGATTCTCATAGAGTTCGTCGATGACGCTGAGTTGGTATTTGTTCAGTCGGAGGCGGTCCTGCTTCCCTTCGCCCACGCGGAAGAGGAGGGAGTACTTCTTGAGCCATTCCTCGGGGAGGATGCCCAGGGACCCGTCTTCGAGATGGACGAACTGCTGCTTGTTGGATATGGCCCTTTTGATCTCGGCGATGGACACCTGCTGGTCGCCGAAGACTACGTCCACCTTGGCATCGAACCAATCGACGCCATTATTTATGTGTATCCGTGTCTTCGGTTTGGTAGTGTTGAAGCGGAAGTTGCGGAGCACGTCGAAGCCGGTGAGCAGTACCTTGGCCTCCTTCATCGCGTCTACGAAGAGGAAGAACCAGTTGTTCCGGAGCACGTCGTTGCCTTTTAGTGCGAGGGCGTAGGGCTTTTCCTGCCGGATGAAGTTGGTATGGAGATTTTCGAGCTTGCTGACGAAAACGTTCTCCGAATCAAGGTCGCGGTGGATGAGGGTGATTTTTCCCTCCCTGTGTATGTGGATGGTGTCCTTGTCTGCGGTCCTTACCTCATGGCCCTGGTAGGAAAAGAGGGGTATGAAGAGGAGGTATTCTCCTTTCTCCTGGAGTTGGACCAGGATGGTAGGTTCGGTATTGCGAATCTCGGTGACCAGGCTCCGGTCGAAATCCATCCAGAGTTCACGACTCAGGGGTATGAGGGTGCTCTCGAGGTAATCGGGCCATTCATCCTCGGAAATCCGTTTTTTTTCTGGCGAGAGCAGCTCTGAAATCGACTCCAGGTCATCGGCCTTTTCCCAGAGGCAGAGTGCATTGTCGTATTTCACGACGAGTTGGCTATGCCATTCGTTCTCGTCCATCCCGACGACCCATTCGTTGAGTCTTGCCTTGCAGCACACTTCGTAACCGGCTTTTGTCCGGGTCACGACGATGCCTGGTCTCATGGTGTCCGTGATCAGTCTGACGGGCTGCAGGTTCCGGGTGTTGAAGGGTTTCCCGGCGGGGGATACGAAGAAGAGGGTGTTGTGGTGGAAATCTGCAAAAAGTTTGCGCAGTTTGGGGTAGACGTATTCGATGATGAGGTTCTCCGTTTCAGCCGGGAGGCCTTCATCTTCGTTGCGGATGATATTCTCCCAGATGCCTGCGAAGGGAGAGTTGCGGTTGACGTATTTAGCGATCTCCGAGGCCTGCAGTTTCCGCATGAGTTGGATGAGTACAGTATCGGTATCCGTGAGGCCATCGGTATTCAGGAAGCGCTGCAGGTCGAGCTTCTCCACCTTCCCGAGGAATCGTGTGCCGTCCTCCCCGCATTCGCCAATGACCAAGTCCATGATGAAGCCGGGGAACGACTTTCTGTCCTCCTGGAACACGACGCCCAGCCGCTTGCCCATGAATACGGCCGGTTCTCGGGTTTGGGGTGGCGGTGTGGGCTCGGGCGGTGGCAGTCTTGTCTCACGCGGGGGTGGTGTCGGGGCGGAAATCCTCTTGACGTTCGGGTCAAGCACCCTGAGGAAGGGTTTCCCGTCCTTGTATGAGAATTCGAACTTCTTCTCCCATCCTTCCACTTTCATGCTGTAGCCGTAAGCTTCGAGGAGTTTGTTCTTCTCCTTGTCCCAGTTCCGGATCGTGTCGAAGTAGTGGGGGCCGTAGGCGTTGAGGAGCTGGATGAATACGCTCGTCTTATGGACACAGAGAGGGTGGTGCTCGTCTATGCAGCCGCAGGAGGTGTCGAAATTGCGTTCTTCGTTTTTCTGGAGCACGACTGTACGGGTGCCTTCCGGGTCTTCCACCAGTGCTTCGACGCGTTCGTCGATCGCACTGACTATGTTTGCCTTCTGGACCCGTAGCCTGCGCTCTGCTTCTTCGTAGGCCTCGGACGAGGTGAGCATCCTTATGGTCTTCAGCTCGATCTGCTTCATCTTGACCACCGTGTGCCGCTGGTCGTAGGCCATGGATTCGATGCCCAGCATGTTCTTATCGAGCATGTCCTGCAGCTGGAAGAGGGCGGCGACCTCGTGCCGGCAGATGTCCCCCAGGTTGTAGGGGCAGGTGCAGCGTACCATGATGGCGCGCGCGTCGCGGTATTTCTGGACGTATACCTTGTAGAAGGTGGAGTAGTGGTCGTCCTTGACTCGGAAGCTGACGGAACCCAGGAGTTCGTCGTGCTCCAGAAACTCGACGAATCCGATGGCATGTATCTTCTTGCCCCTCCGGATGACTTCGTCGGTGCCGTTGTTGTATACGAACCTGAGCAGGTGCGACTGTGCCATGTGTGGGTACCCCGAGGAGGGTTTTGGGTAGACCCCTGAAAAGTCGGCCCCGGCAGGGCCTGACGGAGGGGGCAATCTGCAAAACTAACGGAAAATGAGCGGCTTCCGGAAGGAATGTGGAAGGTTGTACCCGGGAAAGTCTTTTTTGGCCCGGGTCAGGCTTTGACGAGACGGTCGTTCCGGAAAATGGGCAGTATGTTGGCCTTGTCGGTGCTCAGGCAGTAGCGGATGTCCTTTTCGAGACCGAAGCCCATGAGGCGGTTGTAGTGGGAGGCCTGGTTCTCCTGCATGAATCCGAAGAGGTCGGGTTCGGCTTGGCGGTAGAGGTTGAGGGCGAAATGGGAGGAGTCGCAATTGAGATGGAAATGCCGGCCGATGCGGTCGATGACCGCTCCGGCGAAGAGGGTGTCCTCCATGTTGACTCGGTCCTTCCAGGCGGCGCATCCCAGGACGACGGGCATGTTTCGCTCGACCAGATGATCGCAGACGGAGGAGAGGTTGACGAAGGCGCCGGTAACGATCTCTTGGGCGCCGTTGTCGAGGGCCATGTGGAGGAGTTTGGTACCGTTGGTGGTGGTCAGTACCAGGAGGCGGCCGCCGATGAACGATTCGGGGTATTCGAAGGGGGAGTTCCCGTAGGAGAGGCCTTCGGCCACCTTGCCATCCCGCTCGCCGGCGGTGATGCCGCCGAGTTCCTGGCCCAACTCGATGCATCTGGGCACGGTGGCGACGGGCAGTACGGCGCTGGCGCCGTTGTGGATGGCAGTGGCGATGGTGGAAGTCGCCCTCAGGACGTCGATGATAACCACGAGGCAGCCGCGCAGGTCGTAGAGATGGAGGAGGGCCGGGGAGAGGCAGGTGTGGAGGGAGGGTTTGCCGGAAGACATCGAAGGGAAAATATGTCAGGGTTGCTGCACAAAGGGGAGTTTGACGACACGGGCCTTGAGGGCTCTGTCGCGCACATCGACCCAGATGTCCGTGTCGAGGGCGGAGAAGGGGGTCAGGACATAACCCAGCCCGATGGCCTTTCCGAGGGTGGGCGACTGGGTGCCGGAGGTGACGCGACCGATGAGGTTTCCATCGGCGTCGCGGATCTTGTAGTCGTGCCGGGGGATGCCCTTGTCGACCATCTCGAATCCGACGAGGCGTTTTTCGGTGCCGTTAGCCTTCTGTTTAGCGAGGAATTCGGAGGCGGTGAAGGGTTTCGAGAAGCGGGTGATCCAACCGAGTCCGGCCTCGATGGGGGAGGAAAAATCGTCGATATCGTTGCCGTAGAGGCAGTAGCCCATCTCGAGGCGGAGGGTGTCGCGTGCGCCGAGCCCGATCGGTTTCAGGCCTTTCGGGGTTCCGGCGGCGAGGATGGCCTCCCAGATCGTGTCGGCAGCGCCGTCCTTGTCTTCGAAGTAGATCTCGACACCTCCGGCGCCGGTGTAGCCGGTGGCGCTAATCAGGACGTTGTCGATCCCGGCGAATCGTCCTTTGACGAAGGTGTAATAGGTAAGGTTGAGGATGTCCATGTCGGTCAGGGGCTGCAGGATGCGGGTGGCCTGGGGTCCCTGTATGGCCAGGAGGCAGGTACGTTCGGAGATGTCATGCATCTCCACACCTGCGGTATTGTGCCGGAAGATCCATTCCCAGTCCTTGGCGATGTTGGAGGCGTTGACCACCAGCATGTAGACCTTGTCCTTTTCGACGCAATACACCAGGAGGTCGTCCACGATGCCCCCGTTCTCGTTGGTGAGGCAGCTGTACTGGGCCTTTCCGTCGGTCAGCTTGGAGGCGTCGTTGGTGGTGACGCGCTGGATGAGGTCGAGGGCCTGGGGCCCCTTGAGGATGAACTCGCCCATGTGGCTGACGTCGAAGATGCCGGCGTTGTTGCGGACGGCATGGTGTTCGTCGTTGATGCCGCTGTAGGAGATCGGCATGTTATAGCCGGCGAATTCCGCCATCTTGGCGCCGAGGGCGATATGTCTGGCGGTGAACGGAGTTTGCTTCATGGTGGTATGAACGAGGCTGCAAAGGTAGGGCTTGTCCGCCTAGGGTCAAGTCGGGCTGACCAACGCTTCATCCCTGTCGAAGCAGTTCTGAAACCCGATACAGTTCTCAGAACCCCCCCCGATTCTGAGAACATAGGGAAGTTTTGAGAAGTGGGGGTGGTTCTCAAAACCGGGGGGAGTTCTCAAAACTCCTCCACCTTCCGCAGGTTGTCATCCGGCACCCGGTCCACCAGGTAGAAGAACGGGTCGACCCCCGCCTGCCATGGTTTCTGCCGCGTGGTGAAGACGAAGGTGTTTTCCCGTTCCCGCATCTTCACCCGTCGAATCTCGATGGGTGTACCATATTTCCGCCCCTCTGCGGGTTCCGAGAGCAGTCCCACTTCGATCCAGTCGTCCGGGGGTGCGTTCGTCTCCCGGCCGATGGAGTCGGCATAGCGTTTGGCAGCCTGGACCCTCACAGTGGTCTCGTAACCTCCGGCCACCTGGCGCGTACGGGCTTCCAGCACCCGGTTGTCGAAGAGCGTGATCTTGCGGAAGAGGTCGCGGATGAGGTATCGGAGGCTGTCCGGTGTCTGCGCTTCCAGCCGGTTCACGAGTGCGTTGGCGGTGGGATAGGGCGGCTCGCGGTACGCGAAGCTGTCGACGAGGTTCTTCAGGGCGGTGTTCACCCGGTCCTCGCCGATCATATCCTTCAGATAGTACATGACCGTGCTGGCCTTCCGGTAATGGATGTATCCCTGGTCCTCGACCTCCAGCAGGGTGCATTCCTTCTGGGCCTCCAATCCACGCGCACTCAGATAGCCGTCCATCTCGTAGCGGAGGAACTTGTGCATCTGATCCTTGCCGTACATCTTCTCCATCACCATCAGGGCGGAGTACTGCGACATGGACTCGCTCAGCAGGGTCGAACCCTGCATTTCGGGGCCCACCACCTGATGCGCCCACCACTGGTGCCCCATTTCGTGGGCCACGATGTACGTGACCATGTCGATGTCCTCCGGGTCCTCCAGGTTGGCGATGAAGCCAATCGACTCCGAGTAGGGCATCGTGCCGGGGAATGCCTGGGCGAAGGTGGCGTACCGGGGGAACTCGATGATACGTGCCTGGCGGTGGCGGTAGGGTCCGAAGCGGGTGGAGTAGTAATCGATCGACTTCTCCATGGACATCAGCATCTTGTCCACATTGTAGGCATGGCGGGAGTCGTAGTATACCTCGAGGCTGATGCCCTTGTGCATCCTTTTTTTAACCTGGTAACGGGCCGAGAGGAAAGAGTAGAAATTCAGGGATGGATGGTCGAGTTCGTACTGGAAGTAATTCCGACCGTTCTCCTTCCACTGCCGGCGGAGCGACCCGGGCGCGATGGCGATCTGATCGCCCGAGGTGCCGAAGATGCTCTGCACGTGCACCCAGTCGGAGTTGTTGCTGATGTAGCTGTCCATCCGTCTGGCGGGGTCTTCGCTCAACCTGGGCATCCGGGCACGAGTCGGCAGGCCGTATTTCCTGCGTACGTTCTTGTCGGACAGCTCAAACCCGGGTTGATAACCGACCTGTGGCAGTATCTCCGCATTGTTGAAGAAACTGCCATTGTCGACGATCGAGGTGACGCTGACCTCGTTTTCGATGCCTTCCGGGACATAGCGCATCGTCAGGGATATCTCCAGGGAATCCCCGGGCATCAGCGGTCGGGCCAGCCGGTACATGGAGAAACCGAGTGCCGTGTCGTTCAGCAGTTGCGTCGAGCCGGGCAGACCGATGCCGATCTCGTATTTGGTGGGCATGGTGAAGAACAGCGTGTCGATGGCCGATGTACCCTTGTTCTTCATTCGTTGTCTGCAGGACACTTCCAGTCCGCGTTTCTCCGGATAGAGTTCGATGTGGTAGTCCAGATGGGTCGTCCGGGGCTGATGGCGTCCTTCGTAGTGCTTGTAGCGTTTTTCATAGTCGGCCGACTGCTGCCTGTACTGGTCGGAGGTCTTGAAGCGGTTGAGTACCTTGGTCTGGTGGAACAGCCAGCTGCCGCAGAGCAGCCAGGCACCGGCCAGGCTCAGAATGACGGGGCGCGCGGCGCCCACCCGGCTCCAGGCGATGCGGGAGCGGAGGCCGAACTGCTGCTCGCGCCCCCTGACCCAGTACAGGATGGCCACGGCGACCATCAGGCAGCCTGCCAGCAGCCAGTAGGCCTGGAAGGCCAGCCGGCCCTTCAGGAAGGGCCCGAAGGCGTTCATGTCGGAATAGGTGAGGCTGGGCGCCGAGCCGTATATGACGAGGTTGCTCCTGACATCGAGTGCCTGCCAGGCCAGTTGGTTGGTGATCAGGATGGCGATGAAGAGGAAATAGCCCAGGTATCGGTTGTTCACCACCGAGTGGATGAGGATGCTCAGGATGACCAGGCTGAGGAATGCCAGCCCGTCCGACAGAATGAGTTCAACCCCGTAGACCTCCGGACGCAGGTCGGTGAAGCCGTTCAGCAGCTGGGTGGCCACACCCATACAGACGCCGATGAACAGCAGGATCAGCACGGCGAAGTACATCGCCAGTGTCTTCGACACCACGGGAAGCCAGTCGGGGTACGGGAGGGCGTCGTATATGTCCTGCACCCCCGCTTCACGTTCCTTCCATACGATGGCTCCCGAATAGAAGGTGATCACCGCCACGATGAAGATGTAGAGCGACCCCCTGATGATTTCGATGATCTCATAGGTGACGGGGAAGGCGGTGATCCCATAGCCCTGGTCGGTGGCATAGACCAGGCTTCCCAGCAGGTTGCTGGCCGCGAAGGCCATGATCACCACGAAGGCCACGTTCTTCACTATCGAGATGCTCTCGATGCGGACCTGGCTGACCAGCTGGCGGAAGCCCCAGGCGGTGCTGAATGTCGGCTTCACCCGTGTCGGAGCTCCCCAGATCCGTTCGGTGGTGCCGGCGTCTTCGTCCGGCCCGCGCTTGCCTGACTTCGAGCGTTCCAAAAAGCTGAATCGCATCCAGGTGAAGGCGAAGACGGCGATCCCAACGGCCGTCCAGACGGCGCGGTTGAGGAGCAGCAGGCCTTCCCATCCGATGGTGCGGATGTTACGGTCGTTCACCGTCCAGTACTTTGTGGCGACGGAGAAGGTGCGCAGGCCGAAAGGGTCGAGCAAGGCGCCGAGGAACTCGTTTTCTATGTCTTTGACCAGGACCGTGGAGATCGTGTATCCAACCAGCAGGGCGATGCTTCCGATGAATGAGAGGATGGTGTTCCGCGTCAGGGCCGCGATCGCGAAGAGGATTGACCCGGAGAACAGCAGGTTGGGGATGACGAAGACCAGCAGTCCATGGAGATGTGCCGCCCAGTGGACCGGCCCTATGCGGTCGGCATCCAACCAGGGCATCATGCCGCCCAGGAGGCTGCCGGCGGACACGCCCAGGAAGGGGATGATGCTGACTACGAGGGCAGCCGTAAAGCGGGCCAGCAGGAAATCGCGCTTGTGCAGCGGCGTCGAGAAGAGGATCTGGCTGGTTTTCAGGTTGAAGTCCCTCGCGGCGGCGCTGTTGAAGAAGGCCGTGACCATCAGCAGGCTGATCAGCGAAAACAGCGCGTAGTAGTTCTCCACCACGTACGGAGCGTTCTTCAGCACATTGCCCGTGCCACCCCCTATGGTGATGTCGTCGCTGACCGTGGCCCCGAACACGAGCAGGCCATTGACGAGGAAGAAGATATATGCGATAGGCTGGCGTAGCCAGTATCGGAGTTCGAAGCGGAACAGGTGCCAGAACATGGGGGTTCGACGTTATGCCATTACGGCCTGGGTGAATCCTTTGATATGGGCGAAGTAGACATCCTCGAGGTCGGCCTCCACTTCCCGGAACCCTTCCTCGGGCGCCTGCTCGCCGTACACGTGGATCAGGGGCTTGCCGGCCACCATCCGAGTCGAGATCACCGGAAGCCGGGCGGTCAGATCCTGCAGCCTGTCCTTGGGGACGGTGCTGCTCCATACCCGGTGTCGGACGCCGTCCAGCGCATCGGACGGACTGCCGGCGAACAGGACCCTACCCTTGTCGATGATGGCCATCTGGCTGCAGAGTTCCTTCACATCCTCCACGATATGGGTGCTGAGGATGACGATGACCTGTTCCCCGATCTCTGACAGGAGGTTGTAGAACCGGTTGCGTTCGCCGGGGTCGAGGCCTGCGGTGGGCTCATCCACGATGATGAGACGGGGATCGCCGATCAGCGCCTGCGCGATGCCGAAGCGCTGCTTCATGCCTCCGGAGAAGCCGCCGAGCGCTTTCTTGCGGACGTCCCAGAGGTTCACGCGCCGGAGGAGTTCCTCCACCATCGCCTTCCGGCCGCTGCCGATACCCTTGAGCACGGCGACATGTTCGAGCATGTCGTAGGCACTGATCTTCGGATAGACGCCGAACTCCTGGGGGAGGTAGCCCAGGCTGCGGCGCACACTCATCTTGTCGCGGAGCACATCGAGCTCCCCGAGCCGGATACTGCCACCATCGGCCTCCTGCAGGGTGGCTATCGTGCGCATCAGGGTCGACTTCCCGGCGCCGTTCGGGCCCAGCAGGCCGAACATGCCCCGAGGGATGGTGAGGCTGACGTCGTCGAGCGCCTTCACCCCATTGGCATAGGTCTTGGACAGATGTCTGATGTGGAGTTCCATGTGGGAGATTCGTTGAGATTAGCGTCGATAAAAAGCATTCCTGCAGACCAAGGGTGTTTCCATGCAACATGAGCTTGGATAGTATGTATCAAGGGGTCGCATGCGTATGTACGAGGCACATAAGTCCATCCTCCCATCCATTCCTTACAACCTATCCTCAAAATGCATTTCAATCCTGCCGCGCAGGCTATCCTTGCTTTTTGGGGTTTTAAACATCCTCTCCAGTCCGTCGGGCTGCATGATGTACCAGATTCCCGGCTTGTAGGATTCGTCACCGGCCCAGTCATTCCGCCGGTTGCGGCTATGGATGCCGTCCTGGTCGCCGCTGATGTCGAAATAGCCGAAGTATTCGGCCTCTTCGTCGATGTAGATGGATTTCCCCACCGGCACCTGGAGGGCCAGGATGACCTGCTGGTTGTGGAATCCGACCTGCCGGGCGATGGCGAAGCCCTTGGGCAGCCGCAGGATGCTGTCCTCCTGGGTGACGGGAAAGTCGATGCCCTCGGCGATTTCCTCGGCATTCGCGACGTTGGCCGCCCGGGCCCGGCGGATCATCCGGAGGTGGAAGAGGCTGTCGGGGCTTTGAGCGATGCGGATCCGGACCGTGTTGAGCAGGAGGCTGTCCTCGTTCCGGTTGAGCAGGGGGAGTTCATCGTCGCCGTCGTTGACCCATTGGAGGGGGTAGTACTTACCGGGGGTGGGACCGAGTTCGATGCGCATCCGGTTGCCGGAGGGTTGTAGGAGGGCGATGGTGTTTTCCATCTCCCCAGGTCGGCTGAAATCCTTCCCTTTGACTGATACGAGATAGGACAGGCACACCCACCCGAGGGCCCAGAGGCCGGCGAAAATCCATCCCAGGTAGTGGCGTCGGGAGCGGATGCCGGCGATGCGGCGGATCAGCCAGATGACGATGGCGATGGGCGGGATGGCGAGGAAGAGCAGGAGGGTGCCGCCGGCGGCGAGGTTCTCCCAGGGGCCCTGCAGGAAGAAGCCCTTCAGCGGCAGGAGCGCGGCGAAGGCCACGAGGATGGCGATGGCGGTCATGAGCAGGGCGAAGGCGAAGATGCCGCCGATGAAGAGGAAGAAGACCTTGAACAGGACGCGGATGGCATGGGCGATGCCGCTTCCGGCCCTGTGGGCGGCAGGGCCGACCCGCGTGGATAGGTTCTCAGCACTCTGTTTTACTTCCTGTCCCCAGTTCTCCATGCGGGCCTGGATCTCCGGGGCGGCCTTGCGGGCCTTGTCCTTCAGACTGCCGAGTTCTTCCTGGACGGTGGTACGGATGCTCTCCAGGTCGACCTTCTCGCCGCGCATCTCCAGTTTCTCGGAGGCGGTGACGGCTTCGGGCACGATGATCCAGAGGATGATATAGGCGAGGAAGAGGCTGCCGCCGAAGGGTATGGAAATGATCTCGGGCAGCCACGAGTCGGAGAGGATGCCGCTCAGCGCACCGAAAAGGATAGGCGACAGGAAGACGACCCTGGGTATCCAGACCGCGATGTTGAAGTAGGCGGCCAGTCCGGCGCCGACCCCGCCGAGGATCTTCTGCTCCGGGTTGCGATACAGGCGGCGGCGGATATTGGCGGTAAGCTCCCGTTCGGGCACCACGATCCATAGGACGATATAGATAAGGAATCCGGTTCCGAAGCCACCGAGGGTGACCAGTGCGAAGAGCACGCGCACCAGGGTGGGGTCGATGCGGAGGTAGTGCGCCAGGCCGGAGCAGACCCCGCCGAGGACCCTGTCGCGGCTGTTGCGGTACATGGATCCGCGCGGTTCGGGACCGGTTGCGGACCGGCCGGTGCTGCCGGTGCTGCCGGTGCCTGCTGGTTTCGGTTCGCCGCCGGCCTCGTCCGTGTCGAAGTCTTCGGGCCGGCCGATGGACTGGATGACCTCCTGGAGGTCGGCCTCGGTGATGCAGCCGGCGCCCGACTTTCGCAGGTGCTCGGTGAACCGTTCGGCGATGCGGTTCTCGATGTCGTTGATGATCTCGTCGCGGCCCTCTTCCTGGGCGAAGTGGCGGCGGAGGCTTTCGGTATAGTTCCGGAGTTCCTCGTAGGCGGGTTCCTCGATGGGGATCACCCGTCCCTGGAAGTTGATATTGATGACCTTTTTCATGGGATCTGTTCGTTGATGTTTTGTGTCTCTTTCGCTTGGGGCTCTGTAGGTTGAGGCGTATTGTCTTCAGCGTTTTTGGAGGTGATCTGCTCGACGGCGTCGGCGAGTTGTTTCCAGGTCGCCTCGAGTTCACCATAGAAGCTTTTGCCCTTCTCCGTCAGGCTGAAGTATTTCCGGGGGGGCCCGGACAGGCTCTCGACCCAGCGGTAGGAGAGCAGGTCGGCGTTCTTGAGGCGGGTGAGTAGCGGGTAGAGGGTCCCTTCCAGGATATGGAGTTCCGCCTTCTTCATCTCCTCGAGGATGTCGCTCGGGTAGGCTTCCGCGCGCTGGATGATGGAGAGGATGCAGAATTCCAGGACCCCCTTCCGCATCTGGCTCTGTGTGTTCTCGATGTTCATGGCGTATGCGATGGGTTCATGTGAATCGGGACCCGAGAGCGGATGGTTGGAAGGAATCGATCCTCCGTCCGACATTCTCAGGGTTGCCCCCGTTGACCCGACAAAAATAGGGGAACATTTAGTACTATGCAAAACAAGGTATCAAGTATTTTTTAGTACTGTAACTAATTACTTGAATGCTATAGCATACATCCCTACCCTTGGAGAGTGGGGGGGGATTAAGGTTGGAGTTCAAACCCGACTGTCCTGAAAAAACGAAAGCATCGGCTTATGATGCGCCTCAGATCCTGAGGAACACCTTCTTTTGGTAGAGGAAACAGAGGGCCGACCATTTCACCAGCACGGCCGTGGCGGCGAGGGCGACGGCCTGATAGGGATCTCCGAGAATGTCGCCCAGCCAGTGGAAGAGGGCCTGGTTGGTATGCGACCAGTCGATGAAGCGAGGCGACATGTAGATAAGGATCGAGTTGAGACCAATGACCTGGAAGAAGAAGGTCCAGCCGCGGTGGCCTTTGACATCTATGACAAAATGGAAAAGGGCCATGAGGAGGAGGCTCCAACCGGCGGTATTCAGGACGAAGGAGCTGGACCAGAGGTTCTTGTTGATAGGAAACACGATATTCCAGGCTTGTGCCAGGAGCAGGGAGATGAGTCCGGCCGCAGCCATGTTGGCCGACTTCCGGGCGGGTGTGTGTCGGGAGGACCGCAGGTATTCGCCTGTGAGGATGCCGGCCAGTCCGGACGCCACGGCGGGGATGTTGTTGAAGAGTCCGACCGTGTCGTGGATACCGCGGGACAGTTTTCCGGGGAGCACGGTGCGGTCGAACCAGGAGGCGAAGTTGCCGGCCTCGGTGAGGTCGCCGGGTGGGAAGCCGGGTGCGGAGGTGAATGCGAGGATGGCCCAGTAGCCGAGGAGTAGGCCGGCGAACCAGCCGTATCGGGCACGTGGTCCGGCGTAGAGGAGGAGTAGGCAGGAGAGGGAGTAGGCGATTCCGATGCGGCCGAGTACGCTCATGATCCGGAAGTCGGCGAGGGGTCGTATCTGGAGTCCGTTGTTATAGACCATGCCGAGGATGAAGAGGATGAGACCCCGGCGAAGGACTTTTCGGACCAGGTCGCTTTTGGGCGTCCCCTTGTCAAGGGCTGCTCCCAGGGAGTAGGTGGCCGAGATGCCGCTGATGAAGATGAAGAGGGGGAAGATGAGGTCGTAGGCGGTGAAGCCGTTCCAGTAGGGATGGTGGAACTGGTCGGAGAGGGTTTGCCAGAAGGGGGATCCGGTGGCTTTGGCGAGGGTGTGGAAGACCTCTTCGGCGCCGATGATCCAGAACATGTCGAAGCCTCGGAGGGCGTCGAGGGAGGCGAGGCGGGGGGAGTGTGACATGGAGGAAGAGGGCATCACTAAAAATATGAAAAAACGAAAAGGAACGATGCCTTTGATGGTCGGATTTCCATTATCCTTCAGTCAAAAGACCTTATCTGGGCGTTCATTCCTGAGATGACAGTTGCCTGTACTCGGGTCTCTTCCTCAGCATCTCCATCCACGGCGCATATTCCCCGCTCTCGAACCAGCTGCGTGCGGGCGGGTCAGCCTGCCGGAGCCCTCCGGGATAGTCGTGCCCGGAGTGGCTGCGGTCCACGGAAAGACTCCACTGCTGGAAGGCCTCGACGAGTCGTTGGGCGATGGCGGGTTCGCGACTGAATAAATCAGTCGTCTCCAGGGGATCGGATTGCAGGTTATAGAGCTCGAAGCGTCCGCTGCGGTAATTCCTAGAGACTAGTTTGTAGGGGAAGTCTACCCAGGCGGCCTTGCCCTGGTAGCGGAAGGGGATGGGTTTTCGGCGCATCGCCGTGTCCGAGGTCAGCGCGTAGAGGATGTCGGTGCCATCCATCGGGTAGTCGGGAGCCGTGGGCGGCAGGCCTGCGACATGGGCCAGCGTGGGGAAGATGTCCATGGTGACGGCGGGGAAGTCTGACACACGCGGTTTCTTGATGCGGGCGGGCCATTCGACGAGACAGGGAACGCGTATTCCTCCTTCATAGACGTCTCCCTTGAAACCGCGGAGGCCGCCGTTGACGGCGGGGGCGAACGGTTTCACCCCTCCGTTGTCGCTGTTGAACCAGAGGAGGGTGTTGTCGGCGATACCCCATCTATGGATTTGGCGGCGGAGGTCGCCGATGCTGCGGTCGAGCTCGACGAGTTCGCCATAGTGGTGTTGGGAGAGAGAGTCGAGCCCGGCGAAGGCTTTGCGGTCGTCCTCGGAGGCGACCCAGGGCTGGTGAGGGCTGCCGAACCAGATGGTGAGGAAGAAGGGTCTACCGGTCCGCCGGGCGGAATCGATGAACCGCAGGGCTTCCCGGACGATCGTTTCGGAGGGGCCTCCTGAGAAATCCACGAACTGTCCGTTGCGGCTGAGGATGGGGTTCCGGTCGAAGAAGTTGGTCGTGGCGAGCCAGTAGTCGAATCCATCAAAGCCGTGGTGCTCCGGCCAGGTTTCCGGAGCATCGCTCAAATGCCATTTTCCGAAATGCGCGGTGGCGTATCCGGCCTGTTGCAGGGTTTGTGCGATGGTCTTTTCCTGGAGTCGCATGGCCTGTCCGACGACGAGCACCCCGGTGCGGTCGTTGTTGCGCCCGGTGAGGACGCTGGCGCGCGTGGGAGAGCATAGCGGCGATCCGGCGTAGAAATGATCGAGGCGGAGGCCGTTGGCGGCCATGGCGTCGAGCTGGGGTGTTCGGAGGTTGGGGTGATTCCGATAGCCTGTCTCCCCCCAACCCTGGTCGTCGGACATGAGCAGGATGATGTTCGGCCGCCTGTCTTGTGCAGGGAGGCATTGACCGGTGAGGAGAAAAATGGCGATCAGGATTCTCATGGAGCTTGTCTCGTCTCGGAGTGTCTTCGTCAGCCCACGATCTCGAAGCTGCCGTCGGCCTTGAAGCGGACGGCCGTGTAGAGGGGCTGGAAAGGCTTCTCGCTGATGATCTCGAGGGTGGATTTAGTATTGCTGACATACTCGACCCTTCCGTTGCCAGCATCCGATATCGACTTGAGGAGGGTATCGCCCCGGCCGGAGAGGACGATGGTGTTCCCCCTCTCCTGACTGAAGATGACGGTGCCGGATGTCGCGTCCACCATTTCGGCGATGAAATGGTATTTCCTTCGGTTGCCCGGCTTGTCGAAGCCTTTCTCGTTCCAATACTGCCGCAGCTGTGCCTCTATGAGGGCCAGCTTCACCGAGACGCGCCGGATGCCCTTGAGGACTATGAAGGCGCTGTTGCGCGTGCGAAACGAGAGTTGGATATCCCCTTTGGCGACGCCGGTGTCCGCATCCCCGCCGAGATTGACGTCCACGCCGGAATCCGACGTGTACTTGAGATCGGCCTTCTTCGTCTCGACCGTCTTGCCTGCCAGCGAGAAGCCGTCGATGACGTCTTCGATATTCCCCCAGATGAGGTGTTGCCCGTCGTCGTTGAGGAGGATATCTCCGAGTTTCAGAGGCCTTTCCATGAAGTTGCCGATCAGCTTCAGGCCCGAGAGCACGCGTTGCGACCTTTTCAGGTTTCCCATGGCATTGGCTTATGGATATTACGCAAAGGGGGTTTATCCTGTTTCCATCCAGGAACCGATGGATGCAAGGTTCGTTACTTGCATAGTGCTTCCATCATCGGAGGCTTTTCATTTTTTCAGCAGGTCCCGGATTTCGGCGAGCAGTTTCTGGTCTTCGGTGGGCCCCGACGGTTCGGCGGTTGGCGGCGTCTGTTCCTTTCGCATGCGGTTGATCGCCTTGACGAGCATGAACATGACCAGGGATACCAGCAGGAAGTCGATGAGGATGGTGATGAACTCACCGTAGTGGATGGCTACTTCGGAAGAGACCACATTGCCTGTGGCGTCGAGCGTTGCATCGCTGAGGACGTATTTCAGCGATTTGAAGTCGACGCCGGCCGTGATCATTCCGACCAAGGGCATCACGATGCCGTCGATGAAACCGGTGACGACCTTGCCGAATGCGCCACCCATGACGAATGCGACAGCCATGTCGACAAGGTTGCCCCTGACGGCGAACTCTCTGAATTCCCGTATCATACTCATTTCATGTGGTTTTAATGGATTTACGACAGGAATCAAACTACGGATGAAAAGATAGTCAAATCCGGGCAATCCGGTTCCGTACCATTTTATTGCAATTTCCGGCATACTTCCATGAACGTACCCGCTGCTGTCTTCTCCAGTATCCGTCTTCGGTGGGTGTGCACGGTGTGTATGCTGATAAAAAGCCGATCCGCCACTTCTTCGCTGTTGAGTCCACTGCAGACGAGCCGGGCGACAGTCATCTCCTGCCGGGTGAGCTGGTAGGGGTTGGCCTGTTCTGCGGGTCCGTCGACGGACATGTCGAGATAGACGGTCTGTCCGGAGGCGAGGGAGGAGAGGCCGGCGAGGAGTGCATGTCCGTCGGCGTCCTTGGAGACGAAGCCGTCGGCACCGAAGGTTCGAGCCGCATCCCGGATACGGGCGTCCCGGTTCATGGTGAGGAAGACGATCTTGCCTGGATAGCCTGCTTCACGCAGCTTTTGCAGGATATCGATGCCGTTTTCGCGTTCCAGGTGGAAGTCGAGCAACACGATCCGAGGCTGCAGGAAGAGGATATCGGGCACCGTCCGGTTCTGTCCATTACCGGAGCCCACAAAGCGGAATCCTTCCTGGGTGGATAGGAAGGCTTCGAAGGACTGACGGAAGATCATATGGTCGTCCACCAGGAAAATGGAGAGGTGCTGCTTCTGCGATGGGTCATTCATGTTCGAAAGGTATGCGGATGGAGAATCGGGTTCCTGTCGCATCCGAGCTGATATCCATGTTGCCTCGCATGAACTCCAGTCGGTGGCGGATGTTCTGCAGGCCCATGCCATTGCCGTTGTCGGTCTCGACGAGTCCGACTCCATTGTCCGAGAAGTCGATGCGGATGGCATCTTCGGTCCATATTCGGATTACGATATCTTCGGCTTCGGCGTGCTTCATTGCGTTTGTCTGCAGTTCGGAGAGGATGCGAAGGATCTGGATCTTCTGGAATTCGCTCATGCGTGATTCGTCGGCTTCGAAATGCAGGGAGACGCGCAGGCTCGTGCTATCCGATACGATATCCATCTTTTCGCGAAGGAGGGATTCGAGGCTCTTCCCTTCCTCCCTTTTCAGCAGCAGGTCGTCGATGATGGCGTATTGTTTCCGGATACCCATGTCGGACAGGGATTGGATGCGTTCCATGCCTGTGCGCAGGAACGGCTCGGAGATCTTCTCCCGCAGGTACAATGCCATGTACTTCATGGATACGAAGATGCTGCCGATCTCATCGTGTATGTCGCGCGCGATGCGCTTTTTCTCCGACTCCTCCGCCTGCAGCAGTCTTTCGCCGAGGCGTCGTTCCTGTTCCAGCTTGAAGTCGAGCATCTCCTGCGCGCTTTGGGCCTGCTTGTTTCTTTCGATCACGAAGACGTGCAGACCGATGAAGAGCGCCTGTACGGCATGGAAGAGGAAGACGTCATAGCCATACATCCATGGTATGGGTGCGGGTGCGATTCCAAGTTCCCTGAGGCTCAGGAGGAGGGAGTAGAGTGCGATGGTGAGAATCCCGAGCGCTTCGAAGACCGAGTCCCTGTAATCACGGATGCGGTAGAGGATGTTGACGACGAACCATCCGAAGATGAATGTAAGGGCGATAGCGTTGAACAGCAGGGTGAACTGCTTGAAGGCATCTGGCAGCTCCATGGCCCGTATCATGAGCAGGAACAGCATCTTGAGTATGAGGTATCCGATGAGGGCTCGAGTGACCAAGCTGAGTCCCGAGGCCATCCGACTGTGAATGTCCTGATAGACATAGAGTCCGAATGCGACCATGTTGATGGACGAGAAGAGTCCGCGGCTGCGGTTGTGGAATTCCGGGTCATCGGGCCATAGGTGTTGGAAGAAGATGCCTGCATCGTTGATCATCCAGGCGGAGGTGAGGAGGATGAAGCAGCAGAGTATGAGGGATTTGCGCGACCGTACGATCAGGACGATGAAGACGGTGAAGAGGAACAGGAAGAAATAGAAGCCCATGACGATGCCCGAGAGGCTGTTGTCCCAATCCCGGAACGACTGCCATTGGTTGGCATCGAGCAGGCGGATACGGAAGGATAGATTCTCGCCCGATTTCGAAAGTACGAGCCGAGCCGTGTCTGCCATCCTGGAGCCGTTGACAGGCACGACGAACAACCTGTGTGGAACGGGCCGCTGATGGAAGGGAAAATAATCGCCGGTGAGGAGACTGTCGGTTCTGTGTCGGTAGTCGACACGCAAGGTGTTGATATGCGGATTTTCAACGACCAGGTACTGCGTGCCGCTCGAGGGGGGGATGGGTATCCGTATTTCCGCTGGTCGGTCTGTGATGCCCAGATTATAGTATCCCTTGTCGGAGGCTAGATCGACGATTGCATCATCCGGTAGGTCGTAGCGACAGCCGGTGAGGGCCTCCATCAGGAGCAGGGAGACGATGGCAATTATGCGGAGCCGATGCATGGATGATAGCCGACAGGCCAAAAGGTATCACCGCATCAAACACTCATAATACTCAAGTTTGGGTATTCTGTCCGATCGGTTGGTTTGTAATTTCAATAGATGAGATTCGGAATGGCGCTATCATACGAATCATCCGGGTAAAAATGCCGGGGTTGACCTATGAGGATCACCTGGGGGAATGGCGCCTCACATCCATCCTAGGGATGATCCAGTGACGTTTTCTTTGAGTTGTTTTTGTGCGAGGCGGCGTTTCCACGTCGCCTCTCGTTTTTCATGGATCTGTCAGATCCTGGGTTCCCAACCTTTCTCGTACTCGCGTTTCCAGAGGCGCATGGCATCCCGGTCGTGCAGGATTCTTCCGTTGGAGGGATCCGTGTGCAGTGTCCGTCCCACGCGCTGGGCGATATTGCCGAGTTGCACGAGGAGGGTGCTGCGATGGCCGCTGAGGATGTCGGAGTTGAGGGCCGCACCTTTTCGGATTCCGTCGAAGAAGTTGCGAATGTGGAAGGCGTCGAGTTCCTGGCCGGGGCCGGTAGGGTCTCGCGCTTCGGCACGTGATTCGTTCCTGACCTCCTTGACGAGCTTGCTCTTGAGGTCGAAGATCTTATAGCCGTTGCCGCTTTCGATGAGCAGGGAACCTTTTTCTCCGTAGAAGATGACACCGACGGTGTTGCCTTCGATGGTTTTCCCGTTGCAGCTTCGACCTTCCCAGGTGATGAGTGAGCCGTTTCCGAATTCAATATCGATATGCTGGGTGTCAGGCGTCTCCCAGTCGTCCTGGTAGCGATAGCGACCGCCGGCGGAAGTGACTTTTGTCGGATAGTCGACCTGCAGGCCCCAACGGGCGAGGTCGACCATATGGGTTCCGTTGTTGAGGGCTTCACCAGTGCCCCAGTGCCAGAACCAGTGCCAGTTGTAGTGTATGAGGTTGTCCTTGTATGGTCGGCGGGGTGCGGGACCCTGCCAAAGTTCGTAGTCGAGCCAATCGGGCACTTCGGTGACCTTTCCTATGCCTATGGATTCGCGGTTGTTGGTGTACCAGGTCTTGGCGTAGTAGGGCCTGCCGATGATGCCCTCGTGCAGCTCTCGGATGGCGGCGGCGACGTTGGGCCATGAGCGTCGCTGGTTGCCCATCTGGAGGAGTTTTCCGGTCTTCTGGGCGGCCTGCACGAGCATCTCCCCCTCGGCGGGGTTGTGGCTGCAGGGTTTTTCGAGATAGACGTGTTTCCCTGCGGCCACGGCCAGGAGCGCTGCAGGTGCGTGCCAGTGGTCGGGGGCCGTCACGATGAGGAGGTCGAGGGTCTTGTCTTCGAGGGACTTCCGGAAGTCCTTCTCGCCCTTGGGTCGCTTGCCCTGGCGTTTTTCGACCCCGTCGATGCAGCGCTGCATGGCGCGGCTGTCGACGTCGCATACGTAGAGCAGCTCACAGTCGGGCTGGGAGGCGAAGTTGGTGGCCACTGAGAAGCCGCGGCTGTTGACGCCCATGACGGCGGCAGTGATGCGTTCATTGGAGCCGAGGATCCGGCGGTAGGAGGCTGCGCTGAAGGCGGGCAGTATGCCGCCCAGGGCGAAGGCGGCAGTGGCGCCACTGGCATTGCGGATGAATTTCCTCCTGTCTGTCAGCATGGTTTCCAGTTTTTGGGTTTGAAGGGAACATGGGACCTCCGATGCTGCAATCTTGGTTCCCATTTCCGCGTTATGAGTTTAAATATAGGCCATTCACGTGAACCTGTGTATCCGGGGGGCCTGGGACAAAGCCTACCTTTACCCGAGCAAATATCATGAGAAAGACCATCTGCCTTCTGTCCACCCTCTGCGTGACGGCACTGGTAGCCAGCGGACAGGCCTATCGTTTGAAGGCACTGGTCATTCCTGTCTTCGAGCATTCGGTTGCGGCGGAGCTGCTTACCGGTAGACATATCGGCCTTCAGCTGACCTATCAGAACCACAATGTTCTGGGAGACAACCGTTACTTTCATCATCGGGTGATACCGTCCGTCAGGTATTATCTCCATACGGACAGTCGTTGGTCGGACAGGTTCTATCTGGAGCTCTTCCACCGTTCGGCCTGGATCAGGCATGTACCCGACCAGAGCAGTATACCCCTGTACAGATACAGATCTCAGTCGCTGGGTCTTAGCGTCGGCAAACAGGTTGTGTTCAGAGGTAACCGGATGCTGATGGACCTTTCCTTCGGCCATTACCTCATCTATGCGGGGGATGCCTCCCGGGATTTCAGCGACTTCAACTTTTTCAAATACTCGGAGCGCAATCGTTGGAGGGTCGATGTGAAGATGGGATTGGGATGGAGTAGGAAGAGGGTCGGGCAGGAAGAGTAGGCGTTTCCCCGATACATACTTTGGTGCAGAAAATGTAGCCTTCTAGCTCGCAGGCGTGGCACCCGAGACGGTGCCACGCGGAACCCGTTCAACGTGCCACGCGGAACGCTTCGAGGGTACCCCCACCCTTGGAGGGTACCCCCAATCCCGGAGGGTACTCCCACCTTTGGAGGGTACCCCCACCCTTGGAGGGTGTGCAAGATGACTTCGGCGCAGAACCCCAGAGATGGACGATTTTGAACTACTTCGGCATGTCGACTCCTTAATGGGCTTATTACAGTGTTTCTTGGAGTTGAATTCCGCCAAAGTTTGCCAATCGGATTTCTCCGTTCATCAGGAATCGCATAGATTGTCTGCCACAAATCGCATCCATATGATCAGACTCTCAAGTATTTTGGGAATACTATCACTCCTTTTGTCTGTTGATTTACAGGCTCAGCGCCGGTCACGTGTACCGGATCCACAGCCGATACCCGCGGTCAAACCCCTCGACTCGGTATTTTCAAACCTCAACTGGCGCAACGTCGGTCCTTTCCGCGGCGGTCGTGCCAATGCCGTCGCCGGCGTGCCCGGCAACCGGCTGAAGTTCTTTGCCGGCTACACGGGCGGGGGGGTCTGGATGACGGAGGACGGAGGGAATCGCTGGCGTAACGTATCGGATGGTTTCTTTCGGGTTGGAACGATCGGAGACATCGCCGTCTCGGAGTCGGACCCCAATGTCGTCTACGTTGGCTCGGGCGAGCATGCCGTACGCGGCGTTATGACGAGCTATGGCGATGGCGTCTACAAGTCCACTGACGGCGGCCGCAGCTGGAAACACATGGGTTTGGACCGGACAAGGCATATCTCCGATGTCGTCATTGATCCCCGAAACCCTGACCTGGTATATGTGGCCGCGCAAGGTGCCGTGCATGGGAACAATCCTGAGCGGGGTGTCTATCGCTCCACCGACGGAGGCCGCAACTGGCAGCGCATCCTTCATATCGACGACAGCACGGGCATCTCTTCCCTGTCGATGGACATGCGTAACCCCAGGGTCCTATATGCCGCTTCGTGGACCCATCGCAGGGAGCCCTGGACAGTTTCCAGCGGAGGACCAGGCTCCGGTCTGTGGAAAAGCGTTGATGGTGGCGACAACTGGGAGCGCCTGAGCGAGGGATTGCCGAAACAAATGGGAAAGTCGGGTATCAGCGTGTCACGCGCCAACCCGAGCCGCGTGTATGCCATCGTGGAAACAGAGAAGACGAAGTCCGGACTCTACCGCTCCGACGATGCCGGTAAGACCTGGACGTTGACATCGAACAATCAGGATATCTGCTCCCGCTCCTGGTACTATATGGAGGTCTTTGCAGATCCCATCGACGAAAACCGGGTCTATGTGCTGAACGCCCCAGCGATGCAATCCATAGATGGGGGTAGGACCTTTACCAGGGTGATGGTACAACATGGAGACACCCATGATCTATGGATCCATCCCGAAAACAACAGCATTCTGGGCCTGGCGGATGATGGCGGTGTCGAGATCAGCTACGACAGGGCGCGGTCCTGGTCATCGATCATGAACCAGCCCACGGCGCAGTTCTATCGCGTGAATGCGGACATGCAGTTTCCGTACAAGTTATACGCCGGTCAGCAGGACAATTCGTCCGTGATCGTGGACTCGCGTTCGAGTGGTGCTGAATTGACCGAGCGTGACTGGCGCGTCGGACCCGGCTGCGAGTCGGCCTTTCCGGCCTTCGATCCCAAGGATCCGACATTGGTCTACGGGGGTTGCTACCAGGGTTATATCGAGGTACTAAACACGAAGACGGGCGAGTCCAAGGATGTGCAGGCCTATCCCACCCTGAACCTCGCCATCCAGCCACGCGACATGAAATACCGCTTCAACTGGAATGCGCCGATCATCGCCTCCCCCCATGACCCGAAGACGATCTACCATGGAGGAAACGTGCTCTTGAGAAGCCGAGATGGAGGGATGTCGTGGGACGTAGTCAGTCCCGACCTGACGCGCAACGAAAAGTCGCATCAGGGACCGGGTGGAGGACCTTTCACCAACGAAGGCGCCGGAGGGGAGAATTACAATACCCTAACCTATCTGATAGAGTCACCTTTGCAGCAAGGTGTGATCTGGACGGGCAGCGACTGCGGCCTGGTGCATATGACACCCGACGGCGGCCGTACCTGGCGCAATGTGACGCCTCCGGGTCTGGCAGAGTGCCTGATCCACAGCATCGAACTCAGTGGCAAGTATGCAGGGGTGGCCTATGTGAGTGCGACACGCTACAAATTCAATGATTTTGCCTCATACACCTATCGGACTACGGACGCGGGCGCCACCTGGCAGCGGATCGACAAGGGCGTGATGGCCGATGACTTCATCCGAGTCATCCGCGAGGACCCTGAGCGACCGGAGATCCTGTATGCCGGTGCCGAGAGGGCCTTTTATCTGTCTACCAACAGGGGTGACACCTGGCAGCGTTTCCAGCGCAACCTGCCTGTCGTACCCGTCACAGACCTCATCATCCGTGACAAGGACCTCATTGCCTCCACAGCGGGCCGTGCTTTCTGGATCCTTGACGATCTCTCTCCGATACGTGCTCAAGCGGATCTTTCCGCACGAGTGAAGATTGTCCCTCCAAAGGCATCCTATCGTTACGGAGGTGCTGCCGGACTTCCGGAAAAAGAATACACTGCCGGTCAGAATGCACCTGAAGGGGTCATCCTTGATTATTTCCTGCCTGTCATTGCCGACAGTCAGTCTGTGACGCTGTCAATCTACGACGCCAGGGGACGTGAGGTAAGGCGATACAGTTCCGAAAAGGAATCCGGCTATTCGAAATATCCGGGCGGACCTCCACCGGCTGTCCTTCTTGGCAAGGAGTCTGGCCATCACCGCTTCGTATGGAACATGCGGAAAGGCAATGTCTCCCCCGATGTGAAGGGCGTTTTCATATATGGAGATTATCGCGGTCATATGGTTGCGCCGGGACGATATCGGGCCGTCTTGAAGGTCGGAAGCCTGTCCGATTCCTGCGAGATCGAGTTGAGGCCCAATCCAGGTATCGAAGCGGGCGCGGAAGCATGGGCCGAGCAGCAGGACCTACTGGAACGGATCACGACAAGCATTTCAGAGATGCACGTCATGGTGAACGATTTCCGGGTGGTGAAGAAACAGTTGCAGGCTCAGGCGGATATGCTGGCAGAGCGCAAGGTTGGCGACAAGGTTCGTGATGAGGCACTGAAAGTGGTGAAGTCCATCGATGCCTGGGAGTCCCGCATAGTGGAGGCAAGGATTCAGAATGGACAGGATGTGATCAACTGGCCAAGCCGGCTGAATGCCGAGTTCTTCAATTTGAAAGGATTGGTGGACGTTTCCGATCCCCGTGTCACAAAGGGCATGCGTGAGCGGATGGCCGACCTGCAGGCCGAGTGGGGCAGGGAGAAGGCAGCGGCCGAGGAACTCCGGAAGTCGGTGCGCGGTTACAATGAACTCTACCGGGCAGAGAAGCTGGAGGCCGTCGTCCTGTAACCTTGTCCATCCATGTCAGGATTCGTATTTTCATATACCCAACCCAAACGAAAAGCAGAATCATGAGTAGACAGCAAAGGCGTCAGTTCATCCGCCAAGCGGCGCTCGTTTCAGCGGCTGCTGCATTTCCCGGGATAATCATTCGTGCGGCCCACCATTCAGTTGCCGGAACGCCGTTCCGAAAGGCCGGTGAAAAAGTGAGGATGGCCTGCGTCGGCATTGGTAACCAGGCCGCCTGGGACTTACGGCAGTTCGAGAAGACCGGACTAGCTCGTTTCGTTGCGTTTTGCGATACCGATATGGGTGCCGCACACACGCAGCCCGTCTTGAAGGATTATCCCGATGTCCCGAGATTCCAGGATTTCCGGAAGATGTTTGATGAGAAGGCGAACGATATTGACGCAGTCCTTGTGGGTACGCCCGACCATTCCCATTTCCCTGTGACGATGATGGCGCTGGGATTGGGCAAGCACGTCTATGTCGAGAAGCCCATGGCCAGGACCTTCCAGGAAGTGGAGCTGATGATGAAGGCGGCGCGCAAGAATCCGAAGCTGGTCACGCAGATGGGCAACCAGGGGCATTCGGAAGGCAACTATTTCCAGTTCAAGGCGTGGAAAGAGGCCGGCATCATCAAGGACGTGACGGCCATCACAGCCCAC
Source organism: Chitinophagia bacterium (assembly GCA_010027295.1). Lineage (GTDB taxonomy): Bacteria > Bacteroidota > Bacteroidia > Chitinophagales > Chitinophagaceae > Pollutibacter. The sequence goes on along the minus strand of RGVM01000001.1, from coordinate 2,107 downwards.
ATGAACAGCGCAAGGCGCTGGCACGGCTGGAAGACCGACATCACCACCTTCCCGGCAGGGGAGCCCATCCCTTCGACGCTCGACTGGGATACCTGGCACGGGGTAGTGAAGGAACATGACTATAATCACGACTACATCAATGGCCAGTGGAGGTGCTGGTTCGATTTCGGTATGGGTGCACTGGGCGACTGGGGCGCGCATCTGATCGATACCGCCCATCAGTTTTTGGAGCTCGGTCTTCCCACCGAGGTGTCCATGCTGAAGGCGGAGGGCCACAACCGCTTCTTCTATCCTCAGTCATCGACGATCCTGTTCCGATTCCCCAAGCGCGGGGACATGCCTGCCTGCGACATCACCTGGTACGACGGTATCAACAACCTGCCGCCGCTGCCAGAAGGATATGCGAGTTCGGCGACCACAGCCGACAATACTATTCCCCCTCCCGGCGGTGTGGCAGCAAAGCCCGTCAGGCTTCAGCCCGGCAAGATCATCTACGGCAAGGACCTCACGTTCAAAGGGGGTTCACACGGCAGCACGCTGTCGATCATTCCCGAGGCCAAGGCGAAGGATATGGCTTCGAAGCTGCCTGTGGTACCGGCCAGTCCGTCGAACCATCATGCCAATTTCCTGAAGGCCTGCATGGGCGAGGAGCAGACGCGTTCGCCTTTCGAGGTTGCCGGACCTTTGAGCCAGGTGTTCTGCCTGGGTGTCATCGCACAGATGCTGAATACGAGCATCCAGTTCGATCCTGCGAAGAAGCGTATCACCAATAACAAGATGGCTGATGGGCTTTTGAAAGGTGCGCCTCCCCGGAAAGGGTGGGAGCAATACTACAAGGTTTGAGGCCTGTATTCATCTGAGTGTCGGGGGATATCCTACTCCCCTGACGCTCCGGATGATGGCTTTATCGGAGAATGGTTATGGGGTGGGTTTCTCGAGGTCAAATTGAGTGTTGGGTTTGGGTTCTAGGATGATTCAGGACTACAAGGTTTCTAACATTATTCCTAATATTCATCCTACACAACAAAATTATATACATGGAAACCACTACAAACTACGCCGGCTTTGGAGTCAGGTTTGTCGCTGCACTCATCGATGGCATCCTCCTGGGAATCTTGAACGCCGTCATCATGACACCCTTGTTGGGACAGACTTTCAGCATGGCCCTGAAAGCCGACCAAGGTGTTGTTTCAGAATTCGACGTGATGGCGTTGATAACTACTTTTATTATCAGCAAAGTGGCCATTTTGTTTGCCGGATGGCTTTACTATGCCGTCATGGAGTCCAACACTTATCAGGGTACGCTTGGCAAGAAGCTGATGAATATCAAGGTCACCGATCTGCAAGGATCCCGGGTGAGCTTCACCAGGGCCACTGGAAGGTATTTCGGAAAGATTCTGTCCGCGATGATATTCATGGTAGGCTATCTGATGGCTGCATTCACTGTGAAGAAGCAGGGCTTACATGACATGATTTCCGGTTGTGTGGTGGTGAAGGGCTGATGTTCTATCGGCCGCGTGCCAATCGTCGCGAGTCGGTATGGACTATCCGTTTTGGAAAGATTCGAGTTGTTTCTGCAGGTCGAACATCTCATCCCTGAGGCGGGCCGCTTCCATGAAGTCCATATCGCGTGCGGCCTTTTCCATGGCTTTCTTCTTCTGTTTGACCGCTTTTTCCAGTTCGGGTATGGTCCGGTATTCGCTTTCCTCTTCTGCTACAGCGTTGGTCAGGTTTTGCAGTTGAACCGCCCGCTGGTCGTCGGGGTTGTACCCTCGTATGTCGAGGACGGAGGTTTGTGCGAACACCTGGTCCTTGCTCTTCACGACGGTTGTCGGGGTTATGCTGTGCGTCTCGTTGTATGCGATTTGTTTAGCTCTGCGACGGTTGGTCTCGTCGATGGTCTTCTGCATGCTGCCGGTGATGCTGTCCCCATAGAAGATGACCCGTCCCTCTGAATTCCGGGCAGCCCTGCCGGCTGTCTGAGTAAGGGATTTCTCATTGCGGAGGTATCCTTCCTTGTCAGCGTCGAGGATGGCTACAAGGGCTACTTCAGGAAGGTCTAGACCTTCCCGGAGCAGGTTGACGCCTACGAGTACGTCAAAAGTAC